>CAJKDU010000018.1 GCA_905198745.1 uncultured Prevotella sp.
GGCGACGGCGAGCTTTCTGGAGTTGGCGTCGGCCTCGTATTTCGCAGCGCACGCGTCGATACCGTTTGTGGGGTTCGGCATCGCGGCGGGCTTTGCGGCGTCGGCGGCAGCTGTGACGGAGGCGATGGGCGCCCTGATGTTCGCGACGGGCGGCATCGTGCCGGGGAACCAGACGACTGGCGACAAGGTGGCGGTGAGGGTGAACTCGGGGGAGATGATTCTGAACGCACGTCAGCAGGCACGGCTGTTTGCGATAGCGAACGGGGCGGCGGTGTATGGGAGCGCCATCGGCGTGGGCACGGAGTGGTCGACGGGGATGCGGACGCCCGACGTGCACACGGACCTGGAGAGGCTTCGGGGGCTGTCGGTGGCGGCGGCACCGCAGACGCAGGAGACGGAATGGAGAATCAGAGGCCGGGACCTGGTGAGGGTGATCGCGAACGAGACACGGCTGTCGGGGAAACGGTCGGGGATCAAGATATAGATATAGGGACGGCGGCGTAGAAACGCCACCGCACAGGGGAGAACGAAAACGGAAAGGACTGAAGGACTATGTATATATACGGACACTATTATAACGAGAAGGAGCAACGCGTGGAGGTGAGGATCGTGACGGGGAAGGACCGGAGCGAGGCGGTGGAAATCGGGTGCGGTGACGGCCGGATGGACTGGACTGATGACCCGGTGGAGATCACGAGCGAGGTGTCGGACACGATGGACGTGGTGCTGAAGCAGAAGGCGAGCGTGAGGCTGATGGTGCGGGGCTATGAGGAGGCCCTGTTCTCGTCGACCGCCCGGGACGCGATGGTGAACATCGTGGTGGACGGGAAGTGTGTGTTTGCGGGGTATGTGGAGCCGATGGCCTATAACCAGGACTACCAGGAGGAGCAGGACGAGCTGGAGCTGAGCTGTGTGGACGCCCTGTCGGCGACGGACCTGCAGAACTATGGCGGCGTGGGCATGGAGGGCGTGGGCTATGAGAGCGCGAAGCGTGCCGCGACGAGGAAGACGCTGAAGGAGATTGTGACGGGCGTGGTGGAGGCCGCGACGGAGGGTCTGGACCTGACGGGCGGCGAGAAGGTGAAGATGTGGGTGGACGGCAACGTGTACAGGACGGAGAAAGGCGGAAAGGACGTGCTGGCGGGTTTGAGCGTGAGCGAGCGCATCTTCTACGGGAGCAGCGCTGACGACGTGTGGACGCAGGAGGAAGTGCTGGAGGAGGTGCTGCGGTATGGCAACCTGCATATCCGCCAGGAGGGTCTGGAGGTGTATGTGTATCGTTGGGAGACGCTGCGGACGGAGGACCGGATAGACTGGCTGCCGCTGACGGACGGGACGGAGGCTCGAACGGAGGAGATACGCGAGGTGGGCTCGGAGGCGTGGCCGATGGACACGGGCGGTCAGGTGAGCGTGAGCGAGGTGTATAACCAGCTGAAGCTGACGGCGAAGACGGAGGCCATAGAGACGCTGGTGGCGAGTCCGCTGGACAGCGAGTCGATGAGGAACGTGTATGACGGGAAGCAGAAGCTGCTGACGGAGCTGTCGTCGGAGGGCGAGGGCGTGAGGGCGCTGAGAGGCATGAGGGAGCTGGTGAAGCAGGGCTGGACGAGCTGGGGGTGCTCGAGCGTGACGGACTGGTATGTGATGGTGAGGAGCGCGCTGAACTGGACGTTCTACGGCCTGGTGAAGGGCAAGAGGAAGGACCTGGTGGGGCATTTCGGCTCCTCGGGGAAGAACCAGGAGGCCCTGCCGGAGTTTTTAGGGCGGCAGACGGGTGCCGCCGCTCTGTTGCAGCTGGGCAAGGTGAAGAAGGACAACGGGGCGAACGACAACTCGCCGACATCGAAGGTGGACATGACGGACTGTCTGGTGGTGAGCGTGAACGGTAACGGTGTGGACGAGGACGGGAAGAGCAGTCCGACGGAGGCTGACCTGACGGCTGCGGCGCCCTGTGCGGTGTATGAGAGCCAGACGGAGGCGAGCTTCTCTCCGACGGACGAGGAGACGACGAACTATGTGGTGATAGGCGGACGGCTGGTGCTGAACGGTCTGCTGCCGATGACGGACACGTATACGAACCTGTCGGGTGCGGCGGACGGCGACTTCGAGGAGAAGGGTCGGTATTGGCACAAGACGGTGTGGACGAGCGTGAACGGCGACCACAAGAAGTATTACACTCGGAAGCACTGGAAGGCGGAGACGTGGAAGGACACGCCGACGCTGGACACGGATCCGGACCGGGACGGCGAGACGGGTCTGATACCCTGGACGGAGGACGGCGAGAAGCAGTATGAATACAAGTATAACGCTCCGGGTGACGGTGCGGACCGTCTGAGCAAGGTGGGTGTGCTGGCGTGCATGCTGCGGATAGGCGACAAGTGTGTGGTGGAGCTGGAGGCCGGGGAGAAGAACGGCGACTGGACGAGCGAGGGCAAGGGCCAGCTGCGTGACTTCGTGTGGCGGAAGTACAAGACGCTGGAGGAGTGTGGCGGCGACGAGGACGAATACTGGAAGCAGACGTTCACAATCGGCTTTGACCCGAAGATAGGCGACCACATGATCAACGAGGAGCACAGCGTGCAGCTGAACTTCGACCTGTCGGCGGGTCTGGACAGCGATGACGGCACGGCGATACCGATCAGGCGGAGCGACAAGGTGTATGGCAAGGTGAGGTTTGAGATACTGGGTCCGGTGAACACGTATTTCGCGGATGTGTCGAAACGTCACCGGACGTGGTTCAGGAAGGAGAAGTGGACGGAGAAGGCCGTGCCGCTGCTGGCGCACGTGAGCAATATCGTGGTGAAGGAGCTGTCGGTGAAGGTGGTGAGCGACAACGGCGGGATGACGGTGGCTGACGACGACAAGGACATCGTGTATATGAGCGACACGAAGGAGACGTTCATGAACCGGAAGGACGACCTGGAGATGAAGTTGACGACGGGTCTGACGAGCAAGGAGTGCAAGGCGGCTGGTGTGCAGCAGGGTGTGTGGCTGACGACTCCCCTGGACGTGGAGAAGGAGGAGAGCGTGACGGCGGTGTATGACCCGCTGAAGGACGTGACGGCAAAGCCGGAGCAGCTGTATGTGGACGCCCTGTGGGCGGAGTGGCACACGCCTCGGGTGGTGTATGAGAAGACGATGGA
The DNA here is from genome assembly GCA_905198745.1 of uncultured Prevotella sp. Taxonomy (GTDB): domain Bacteria; phylum Bacteroidota; class Bacteroidia; order Bacteroidales; family Bacteroidaceae; genus Prevotella. The sequence continues at coordinate 3,144 of CAJKDU010000018.1, forward strand.
CGACGTGGCGGAGGCGGTGAGCCCGTTTTGGCGGTACAGGAGCCGTGCGCTGGGGAAGACGATGATCGTGGAGGGAATAGACCGGAACCTGACGGAGGGGACGGTGAAGATGACACTGAAAGAGACTGAGACAAAGAACCTTAAAAAAGAGCAAGAATGATAGACATCAAGATATTCGGCAAGGCGAAGGACTCTGCCCGCAACGGACAGGGCGGAAGCACGGGGACATCGACCGTGAGCGTGAAGGAGGCGGCGCACGCCTCGGAGGCTGACTATGCCGCCAAGGCGGGGAAGGCTGACGCCTCCACGCTGGCGGAGCGTGCGGAGAGCGCAGCTGTGGCGTCGAGGGCGAACGTGGCGGACCGTGCGATGGACGTGGACGAGGAGGCGGAGGCGCTGACGCATTATCTGCGGAACGACAAGGATGATGTGGCGAGGGGGCTGATCGGCTTTCTGAAGGGGCTGACCTTGGGAGATGATTACAGGATTGACGAGGAGGGCAACGGAAGGTTGCTGTCGCTGATCCTGAACGGGGTGCAGGCGAAGGATGTGGTGAGTCCAGGATTTGACTCTGCCGGAAAAACTGGGTTCTGGGTGACGGATGATGACGGCCGGGGGATGTCGTATATGGAGTTGGATAAGCTGCATGTGAGGTATAAGGCGGTGTTCGACGAGCTTGAGATAAGGAAGCGCACCTATGTGGGCGGTAATGCTGTCTTCAGCAATGCGGCATCGAAGCTCACAGGGGTGGACTGGCTTGACAAGGATGGGAAGGTGACGGATGACATCACGGCTGTGGCTGCTTTCAAGTGTTATGTCAAGACGGATGATGGAACTACGCAGACGCAGAATCTGTGGGAAGTGGGCGACCTTGCCCTCTGTCAGACCTTTAATATCAAGGAAGGAACAACCAAGAACGCTACCAACAAGGTGTATTGGCGTCTTGTCACTGAGGTCGGGGATGACTATTTTGTGCTCTCCAACAAGGTGGGTGAATATAAGGATTTTGGTGTTGACCACTCCAAGGATGCGGAGCTGTACCAGGGGACTAAGGTGGTCTTGGCTGGCGGCGATGCGGTGGAGACGGAGGACAAGTTGCTCACGGCGGAACAGGGTGGCAGCGTGCCGAGCGACTTTCCGGAGAAGGAGGACTCGGTGGTGCAGTTCGGCAGCAGGGTAAGCGGTCGCGGCAACGTGGAGGAGATTCTGACTTATACTCCTAACGAGGACTCGCCTGTGTTTGCGAGCGGTGTGGCTGCTCCGGCTTTCATCCAGTATAAGGGGATAGACAGCTTTTCGCTTGAAGGGAAGGCGAAGACGGTTATCTCGCCTTCGGGGAATGTGTTCCGGGCGAAGAAATTCATCATCGAGACTGGGGGCGACCTTGGGGACGTGAGCGTGCCGCTGGACTTCGGTGTCTGGCAGCAGGGGACGGCTTATCCTTATTATGCGAGGGTGAGCCACAATGGGTCGCTGTGGCTGCTGAGCGGCATCGCCGAGGGGCAGAGTTCGACCGAGGAACCGAGCGATGGCGGCAAACACTGGGTGAAGCAGGTGGCGAAGGGCGAGGATGGCGAAGGTCTGAACGTGAAGGGCACGGCTGTGGTTCATTACAAGAATTATGCTGCCTTCAAGGCTGATTCCACGGAGCACTTTGATGTGGACGACCCCTATATCGAGCTGAAGAACGGCAAGCGGATAGTGGTGAACGGCATCGTGTTGCTTGACTCTTCGGCAGACTATTCGGAGGAGCATGACGGCGACACGCAGACTGGCTTTGCACAGCCTACCATTCTGCAATTTGTCTTCGGTATCTATAACTATGACCCACAAAAGCCGACCTTGGGCGATGGCTACATGGACGCTGACGGTCATCTTTGGGTGGCTGGTCAGACGGCATGGACGGACGCTGGATTCATCAAGGGCGAAAAGGGTGACAAGGGCGATGATGCGGAATGGTATGAGGTGACGTTCAACACTGGGGACGGCACTCCGCTGTCTGCCATCGTGACGGACGAGAATGGGGTGTCGAAGATGAATTTGTTTGCTCTCAGTCTGTATCGCCATGTGGGGAACACGGCGACGAGGGTGAAGAGTGGCGACACGTGGAAATCGTCTGTCGGAGCCGTGGCGGGACGGATTGTCTATCTCTTGAACTTGAAGATTACGGATGCTCAGATTGTGGTGACTTGCACGTATAACAGTGTGGAGTATAAGGGTGCCATCGCTGTGGTGAAGGAGGGACAGACGGGCGAGACTGGCGCAAGCGGTCAGGACGCCACGGATGTCATCGTGGAGCCTGAGGTGGTGGTGTTCGACACGGATGACGACGGCAATCTGTCGGGCACGCAGCAGGCGACCATCCGTCTGCGGAAGGGCGGCAAGGCTCTGGTGGCGGGCACGGACTACACGGTCAGCAACGCACAGGGTGTGAATGTCACCAACGAGGGGCTGTCGCTCGGCATCGAGAACGGCAGCTATGTGCTGACGATTGACTCGGCAAAGATTATGAAGTATGTGGCTGAGGACGGCAAGACGGTGTTCCCGTACACGGACGGCTATGTGAACTTGCAGGTCAGCGTGGGGAGTGATTTCTTCGCCATCCGGGTGAGCTGGCGGGTGAACTATGCGAAATACATGGGCAAGTTGACCGTCACTCAAAAGGCGTTCGAAAGCCGTTTGGAGGCTTATAAATCTGATGCGGACGGGAGCATCAAGGATATGTCTTCCACTATCAGTCAGATGGCGGATAGCATCGAGCTGAAGGTGAACACGAAAGATTTGGTCACGGCTGGCATCACGCTCAACGAGGATGGTGTGGTGCTGATGGGCGACAAGGTGAGTGTCAAGAACGGCGACACTACGGCTGCGCTGTTTGAAGGAGGGAAGCTGAATGCGGAGCTGATAGAGGTGACGCATCTGTATGCGAAGGACACGACAGGCAAGACCATCGGTTATTGGGGCGACACTGACCGTGATGATTGCAACTACAACGATGGGGAGGGCAACATCAAGACTGCTCCCCTCTTCGCTGGCGGAAAGAATGCGGAGAATGCCGTGTTCCGTGTGAACTCTGAAGGAGAGACCTTCACAAGGAAACTCCGTGCCATCGGTGGAACGATTGCGAATTTCAAGATAGAATATGACGCTATCGGCTCGGAGAATGACGGAAGCCATTCCGCTCTAATGTATCTCAACAACAACGCATTCCATTTGAACAATGGTTGGTCGAGTCAGACTGAGGCTACGATAATCGGCGGACAGACGGTCAACAAGACAATTGAGCGTTATAGGCAGTCTGTGCATATCAACACAGATATGCCAGGGCGGAACTACATGGTGGATTTGGAAGATACCGTTGAAGACCAAAGTAGTTCCTATGGCATGAGCGTGAAGTTGAGGAAGGAGATCATTTCGCCTTTGGCGGTAGGTCTCCAACTGGATGTGGCAGGGGCGGCTATCAATCGTGCGTTGTATATTCCGCACGGTCATATCTATGGTTTCAGACTGCACAACAGGATATTCACATCCGTGAGCGGACAGACTTTCGACCTTGAGGATTGCGAGAGTCTTGTGACCATCTATTCTGATAACGTGCGTCTGAATATGCCGTCTGCCCCCGATGACGGCATGATGATATTCGTGCACAATCACTCGACGAAAGATTCCTACTTGCAGGGAGCAACCTTTGAATGGATAGAGTCTTATGGCTCAAACGCCTACAGGAAGTGGGTGAATGTGCCGGTGATGACCATCTTGCCGGGGCGGATGATGATTCTGACTTATGATTCGGCTTATGGCATCTGGATAGGAGCACAATTCATGAACTAAAGGATTTAGAGATATGGCAAACGTGACGACAGAGACTATCATGAGGCGCATCCTCGGCAGGGCTAAGGAGGCGGAGAACGGCGGCGTGGAAACGCCACCGCACAGGACTCGGGCGAAGGGTGTGACCACTCTTGCGGCGGACAATGGCGGAACGGCGGGGGGCACCTCGTATGAGGAGGCGGCTCGCATCGTGCAGACGCTGATAGACGGCGGAAGAGCCAAGAGGGTGGAGGAACTGGAGGTGCTGAGGACGGTGCCGGAAGGGGGCGTGACGCTGCCCGTGGTGGCGGACGGAACGCTGAAGACGATGAACACGGACACCATCATGGAGCAGCTGAACAGGAACTTCGCCAAGGAGCTGGACAAGCTGGTGGTGGGTCAGGTGCCTGTCATCACTGACCCGGAAATAGATGAAATCACTCAGATAGATATCGGGGGGGGTAGCGTAGAGGACTGGCTCGGATGCCGGAGCGAGGCTATCCCGGACGAGGATATAGACAACATTATTAACAACAACTAAAATCAAAAGATTATGGCAGACAATGTACAGACTACTGCGGAAGCGGAGAAGACGAAGTATCTCAGCAAGGCGGGATTGACGACTTTCTGGGGGAAGGTGAAGGCACTGGTGACGGCGGCGGTGGTTACCGTGGGTGACTACACGGTCAACGGAAAGAAAATCAGCACAAACCCTGTAATCACAAAGGGCGATGTGGGGCTTGGAAAAGTGGACAATACGAGTGATGCTGAAAAAGAGGTGTCAGCGAAACAAGCGACAGCCATCGCTGACGCGAAAAAGGCGGGAACGGATGCCATGTCCGCACTCAACACTTTTAAGAACACAAAGGGACAGACGAACGGAATCGCATCGCTTGACGCTAACGGTCGTGTGCCGTTGGCGCAGTTGGGCAATCTTGACACGTCGCTCTATATCATTCCGTCGGACAACAAGTTGCCGACGACTGGGATTCAGTCGAACAAGATTTATCTCATCAAGGATGCCAAGGGCGAGACGCAGAATGCCTACAGAGAGTATATCTATGTGAACAAGGCATGGGAAGAAATCGGATGGCTGAAGACGGACATCGACTTGAGCGGATATGTGAAGCTGGCGGGCGGAAACACGTTCATCGGCACGCAGACTATCCATCAGACTGGAACGGACTATTCCATGAAGATTGACGGCGAGACCATCGAAATTGGTAAGGGCGAAGGCAATACAGTCATCTCCAAGGATGGTATGTCGTTGCCCGAGGGTTCTTCGACAGAGGCTTTCTCCACAGACGGCGGAAAGATTGACACCTCTGTCTTCGCCAAAACAGCGGATTTGCCTTCATCGCTTCCTGCTAACGGCGGTAACGCTGATACGGTGGATGGGTTCCATGCGGCAGGATTGTTTCAGACTCTGTCGGCGGCGAACGGTGTGCTGACCGTGAAAATCGGCAACACGCAGAAGACGGCGAATGTGCTGACGGCGCACCAGGACATCAGTGGGAAGAGTGACAAGACGCACACGCACAGCGTGAAAATCAACGGTGTGACGAAGACTATCGCGGCATCGGGCGGTGCGGCAGTGGATTTGGGCAGCTATCTGCCATTGTCGGGCGGTACGGTTGCGGGAAACATCGCTGTCACGGACGGAACAACGACCATCGGTGTGGGCACGACCGGCTTGACGTTCAAGACGACTGGCATGACGGCTGCCAACACGTTCTATCTGCCAAGCGCAGGGGGCACGCTGGCTCTCCAGGAGGATTTCGCTGCCATAACAGATGCGGAGATTGCGGCAATATGTGTGTAGGAGGATAGCGTATGGCAGAGAAAGAAAAAAGACAATATCTGGACAAGGCGGGGCTTGCCAAGTTCTGGTCGCTGACCAAGGGCAAGTTCCTGCCGCTCTCGGGCGGAAACGTCTCGGGCAATCTCACCGTGAACGGACAGACGCTCATCACTTCAGCCAACATCGGACAGCAGACTGTCGCTAATGCGGATAAGGTGGACGGGAAACATTTCTCCGACATCAAGGTGGGAGGACGTAATTATTTCAAAAGATGTCATGCGGGAGGAATGCGAGATGATTCCATTCATGGCTATGTTATAAAATCAAGCAATGGAATTAATCGAATTCAGAACTTAGGTTTTGAGGGCGTTGTCTCTGATTGGACTGTCTCATTCTATATTAAAGCCTCTCAAGCGTGTACGGTGAACGTCAATTTGTGTGATTATCAAGCCGACACGTCGTATAATGAGAATTCCAATACTAATGTTACGACAGAGTATGTCTTTCATAAGTACACTTTTCTAAATGTACAATCATATATTCTTCCGACGGATTTTAATGGTTTTCTCGACATAGAGAATAGTCAAGGGCTGACCATTTACGTCAAGGACATCAAGATAGAGCGTGGAACGATAGCCACGGATTGGTGTTGGAACCCCGATGATGAAACCGTGTATGCCGCCAATCGTCTTGCCACCCCTCGCACTATTTGGGGGCAGAGCTTCGACGGGACGGGGAATGTTCGCGGACTTCTCACTGCGTCGACTGGCACAAGTCATTCAGGTATAAAATTTGGCGATGCATACATTTCTGAGATGGATAGAGAATTGATATTCCAAAATGTTGTTGCATTGAGATTTGGAGCAGATAATTGGATTTGGGATTCTTGGGCTGGCTTGAATTATGTGCCAAGTACACGAACTATCAATCTTGGTATTCCTGACGGAAAAATATTTAAATGGAATGGCGAAACAAAAGGAGGAGGCACTCTGAATTTACCCGGTATAACGGAATTCAGCACTAATGGTAATCTTAACATCGCCCCGACTAATAATCTCGGCATTGGTACACAATCTCCTGATGCTAAACTTCATGTCGCTGGCTCTGCTCACATCACTGGAGATGCCACGGTGGACGGGACGCTGAACGTGAAAGGTAATGGATTGGAGTTGTATTACACGACTCCTTATATTGACTTCCACTATGGTAATTCCACGGACGATTACGACATAAGAATGATTAATAGCCGAAAGGGTGTGCTGCAAATCAATGCTGCTACGCAGATAGACCTTGTCAGTCCAGTGAAAGCGAGCAAAGGGTCGCTGTGGGTGGCGAACGGCAACACAAGCGTCTTGTATGTGAACACCTCTCTGATGACGAGTTATGTCAAGGCGAAGTTCAATTTGACTTCATGGTTTGTCGGGAATGTGGGCATCGGCACGGATGCGGTGTCGAATGCGAAGCTGAAGGTGAACGGAGCCACCTACATCACTGGAGATTGCAAGATTGACGGTGTCATCGAGAACGGAAACTTCTATACTGATGCGGACGGATGGGTGTACACGCCAGCCTTGAGGGTTGGAGACGAGAGTAATGAGGCAGATATCGTCCTCTACGACTCTGACGGCAACGAGCACATCTTCCAGTTGCAGAAGGCGATAGAGCTTGGAATATTCAACTGATTAATAAACTTTTAAAACATAAAAACATGGAAATGAAAATTGGAAAAACAACGGAGATTGAGAGAGAAGTGACTGGCGTGAGCGATAGCGGAAAGTACAGCATCTCGGCTAATGTCAGAGTGAGCAACGATAACCTGTCTGGAATCAACAGCGGATATGTGCGTGACGAGAACGGCAACGAGGTGGCTAACTTCAGCTACTATGGCAGTCTGTCGGTGAACTTCTCGACTGATGATGCCGACAAGATGAAGGAAGCCTTCGACGGCATCAACTCGTTTGTGGGCAGTTGCAAGGCGAGATTGTATGACTTGACTGTTTCTGAAACTAAAGCGGAGGAGGAATAATCATGGAAATCAAGACTATCACAGCGGTAAACTCATATCCTATTCTGAAGGGTATCAAAGTAAGTGATCTATCGGACGATGCGGCATTCGCCGTGTGGAAAGCCATCAAGGCTCTGCGCCCTATCCACGAGGAATATAATAAGGAACGTGAGGAGGTGCTTGGCACAATGCGGGACGATACCTTCAAGCAGATGCAGGAGCGTCTGAAAAAGGCGCAGGAGCGTGAGGAGAAGGTGAACAAGAGCGAGTATACCATGACTCCCGAGGACATCAAGGATGTGGCGGAAATCAACAATTACTATGCTGTCTTCAACGGCAAGGTGGAGAAGTACTTCGCTGAGCAGAACGAGAAGATGGTGGTGGTTGATGTCAATCCGGTGCCAGAGGACGAGCTGCTGAAAGCCGTCAAGGCGAGCGGTAAGGGGTTCAGCGAGATGGAGACCCTTGAGTGGTTGACGGAGTAGAGATTCGAATACTGTTTGAATGACAATTGTTTGGCGTTCATATTACAATAAAAGCAGCCCGAATAGGCTGCTTTTGTGTTTGTTGGATGTGTAAGAGTTTTGTGCATTTCGTTTTTCCTTATTTTTGCACATTTCGTTTTTCAAATTGAATACATTTCGTTTTGCGGGATTTATATAGAGGAAAGTTACACTTTTAATTTTGATACACCAAGAAAGCCACATTTTTTCTCCACTTTTAATACGATTTGCATGTATTCCAATAGCCCCATTCATAGGCCTTGAATGTTTTCTCAAGACAATCTGCCTTATAATCCCGCAATGAGTGAAAATACTGTTAATTTTATGCAAAGAATATGGCGTTTCTGATTGTTATCGGATAAATATGTATACTTTTGCCTCGAATTAAGAAAATAGACAAGATTATGAAAAAGATTCTTCTTATGATGACATTGCTCATCGGCACACTTTCTCTCGCTTTTGCACAGAGTGCTCAGAAGCAGGCTGAGATTAAGTTTGACAAGCTGACGCATAACTTCGGAACCATTACCGACAAAGATCCTGTGCAGAAGTGCACTTTCACCTTCACCAATGTGGGTAATGCCCCATTGGTTATCAACCAGGCCGTGGCCAGTTGCGGATGTACTGTTCCGCAGTACTCCAAGAAGCCTATCATGCCAGGCGAGAAGGGGAGTATCACGGTGACGTTCAACAGTCGTGGCCAGTTTCCTTCACATTTCAAGAAAACGGTTACGGTGCGCAGCAACGGAAAGATTGAGATGACCCGCCTCTATGTGGAGGGAACCATTGCTGAGAAATAATTTCGGAAATACAATAGAACGTAAAAGGAAAAGCCACAAGCTCATTGATGAATGAACTTGTGGCTTTTTTGTGTTTATTTGTCGAGTGCAATATCTTCCTTTACATGTTTGCGAATCTTGGTGAGATACTTTTTCATGCCTTCCGAGTCCTTGTTGTCGATGATATCGAGCAGTTCCTTCAACTCGTCGCGTATCTGCGAAACCTGGTCGTGGGTGTAGGGGTTGAAGAGGATTTCCTGCAGTAGGTAGTCGTCCTCGTTGAGCACACCCTTGGCAATCTGCATATGGCGCTTGAAGGTAGTACCCGGCGCGTCCTGATGCTTCATTACCGCGGCAAAGACGAAAGTGCTCACAAAGGGGATACTCAGTGAGTAGGCCACGGTCTTGTCGTGCTCTTCAAAACTGTACTCATAGATGTTGAGCCCCAGTTTCTGATAGAGGTCCTTGAAGAAAATCTTGCCCATATAATCGCCCTCGGTGATGATGATGGCATTCTCCTCGCTCAACTGGTTGAGGTTGGCAAAGGTGGGGCCAAACATCGGGTGGGTGCTCACATAGCGGTGCCCTGTGTTTTCATAGAAGTCGTGGAGTCCGGTCTTAACACTGCTGATGTCGCTGATGATGCAGTCCTTGGGCAGGTGTGGCAGTACTTCCTCAAAGGCAGAAATGGTGTATTTCACCGTCACGGCATTGATGACCAGTTCTGGTTTGAATTCCTCAATTTCCTCATAGGTGGTGAACCGCTGACAGTTGTAGGTGAACCGCATGCGTCGCGGGTCTTTCTCGAATACAGCCGTCTCGTGGTCAAAACTGAGCAAGTCAAGGAAGAAACTTCCCATTTTGCCAGCGCCCATTACCAATATTCTCATGTTCTTGCGGATTATTGGTTGATGATTTCCATTTGCTGGCGGACGCTCTCCTCGTGTACCGCCTCAAACACGGTACGCACAAAGTCGTTGCCCATACCGCAGAGGGCTCCTTGGGCACCACGCTTGTCGAGAATTTCTCCGTAGCGGGTAGGCTGCAGCACGGTCATGTTGTGTTCCTTCTTGTACTGCCCGATTTCGCGGCATACGCGCATACGCTTGGAGAGAAGATCCATCAACTGGTTGTCGAGATCGTCAATCTGGTGGCGCAGTTGGGTGATGCCTTCCGTGGTAACGGTCTCGTCGCGGATGACGAGCAGGTCGAGTATGTAGTCAAGCACGTCGGGTGTTACCTGCTGCTTGGCGTCGCTCCATGCTTCGTCCGGATTGCAGTGGCTCTCCACGATGAGCCCGTCGAAGCCGAGGTCCATGGCCTGCTGGCAGAGTGGGGCGATGAGTTCACGACGGCCTCCGATGTGTGACGGGTCGCAGATGATAGGCAGGTTGGGGATGCGGCGGCGCAACTCAATGGGTATCTGCCACATGGGCGAGTTTCGGTATATTTTCTTGTCGTAGCTGGAGAAGCCGCGGTGAATGGCAGCCATGCGCTTGATGCCAGCCTGGTTGATGCGTTCCATGGCTCCAATCCAGAGTTCGAGGTCGGGGTTTACGGGGTTCTTCACAAACACGGGGATGTCCACTCCCTTGAGACTGTCGGCAAGGGCTTGCATGGCGAACGGGTTGGCTGAGGTGCGTGCACCCACCCAAAGCACGTCGAGTCCGTATTTCAGGCAGAGTTCCACATGCTCGGGAGTTGCCACCTCGGTGGTGATGAGCATGCCTGTTTCTTCTTTCACGCGCTGCATCCAGGGCAGGGCTTTCTCTCCGTTGCCCTCGAAGCCTCCTGGTTTTGTGCGTGGCTTCCAGATGCCTGCACGGAACATATGGCATCCTTTTGCTGCCAATTGCTTGGCAGTGGTCATCACTTGCTCTTCAGTCTCTGCCGAACAAGGTCCGGCAATGACGAACGGGCGTTGGTTGTCGCATGGAAGATTCAATGGTTCTAATTCTAAATCCATATTATTTGTGTTTTTGGTTGTTGTCTATGTTACTTGTTGAATACTTTCTCGATACGTTCAAGTGCCTCTTTCATTTTCTCGTCTTTGGCACAGAGCGAGATGCGGATGTAGCGCTTGCCGTTGCTTCCGAAGATGAATCCAGGAGTGATGAAGACGTGGGCTTCATGGAGCACTTTTTCCGTGAGGTCTTCTACGTCGGCATATTTCTCGGGTATCTTTCCCCACAGGAACATGCCCACTTGTTCCGGGTCGAAGGAGCAATCCAGGGTGGTCATGATTTTTTCGGCTATGTCTCGGCGGCGTCTGTATGTGGTGATATTGGCTTCCTCGTGCCATGCTTCGGTGTTTTCATTGAGCGCCTCGGCTGCGGCAAGTTGTATGCCGCGGAATGTTCCGCTGTCGATATTGCTCTTTATTTTCAGTATCCAGCTGATGAACGTGGGGTTGCTGGCACACATTCCCACGCGCCATCCCGGCATGTTATGGCTCTTGCTCATGGAGTTGAACTCGATGCAGCAGTCCTTGGCTCCTTCAACCTGGAGGATTGAGCGGTGCTCGCGGTTGAGGATGAACGAGTAGGGATTGTCGTTCACGATGACGATGGCATGTTTCTTGGCGAACGCTACAAGTCGTTCGTAGGTGTCCATGCGTGCGTTTCCTCCGGTGGGCATGTTGGGGTAGTTGGTCCACATCAGTTTCACGCGGCTCAAGTCCATCTTTTCCAGTTCGTCGAAGTCTGGTTGCCAGCCGTTGTCTTCGCGAAGATTGTAGTTCACGATTTTGGCACCGAGAATCTTGCTTAGTGATGTGTAGGTGGGATATCCTGGGTTGGGCACGAGTACCTCGTCGCCAGGATTCACGAAGGCAAGTGTGGTGTGGAGTATGCCTTCCTTGCTGCCGATGAGGGGCTGTATTTCCGTGTCCGGGTTCAAGTCTACACCATACCAGCGTTTGTAGAATCCCGCCATGGCTTGGCGCAGCTCGGGTGTGCCCATGGTGGGCTGGTATCCGTGGGCAGACGGTTGCCGGGCCACCTCGCAAAGCTTGTCGATGGTCTGCTGGGATGGTGGCATGTCTGGACTGCCTATAGCCAGACTGATGATGTCCTGCCCTTCGGCATTGAGCTTTGCCACCTCTTTTAGTTTACGGCTGAAGTAGTATTCCTGAACTTCTGCCAACCTGTTTGCCGGTTGTATTTCCATAATCTTGATGATTTTACAGTTCAAATGCTTTGTATTCTCCCAATATCTTGATGCTCTTGGTAAGGGGCGTAATGGCATCTATGCTCTGGCGATAGCGCGTCAGGTTGTTGTATGTCACGTCCACATAGAACATATATTCCCATTCGTGCCCGATGATGGGCAGCGACTGTATCTTGGTGAGATTGATGTCATAGAAAGAAAGGATGGTGAGAACTTTCGAGAGTGAGCCTTCGTCGTGCGAAAGTGAGAATACGAGGCTCGACTTGTCGGAGTGTTCCAAAGGCCTTAGAAAATCGGCTTTGTGAGGGTCGCAGACCACGAGAAAGCGGGTGAAATTGTGCTTGTTGTCCTCAATGGAGTTCTCGAGCACTTTCAGTCCGTAGTGCTCTGCAGCCGACGCACTGCAGATGGCTGCCCATCCGTGACACTGGTGGTTTCGTATGTATTCCGCCGAACCTGCCGTGTCTTCCGCTTCTACGGCCTTCAGGTCAGGGTGGTTGGCCAGATAGTTCCGGCACTGCATCAGGGCCACGGGGTGCGAGTGAACTTCGCGGATGGTGTCCCACGAATCCTCTGGCAGGCAGCATATGCAATGCTTGATGTGGAGCTTGTGCTCGCCTACGATGGTAGTGCCCGAATCGCGGAGCAGTTCATAGTTGTGGAGCAGGGATCCGGCAATAGTATTCTCAATGGCTATCATGCCGATGACCGTAGGGTCACGCTTCACGTTCTCGAACACTTGCTCGAAAGTGGCGCAGCAAATGAGCTGTACTTGTTCACCTTCGAAATGCTGGTGGGCTGCCATGTCGTGGAACGAACCGACGAATCCTTGTATTGCTATTCTTTTCATTTCTTGCCTTTTATTCTATAATGAAAAATCCCGCTACACTTGATGGTGGAGCGGGATTCGTATAGATTTTTATTCTATCATTTGTCCTAAGTTGAAATTTACACGCAACTTCCCGCTCTGCAAGTGCTTGCAAAGTAAAAATAAAAGAAGTAATAGAAAGATGCGTATATCTTGTTCATTTCTCTTTATTTTAATGATTACGATTGCAAAAGTATAACATTTATTTGAACCGTGCAAACATTTCGATAGAAAAATGACGATTTTCTTTAAAATCTACTATTCCTTGGGCGTAGTGTGGTGGTGCTTGTCCGCACCGATAGCCTTACGGACATTTTGTTTCGCACCTGCGCTCAGAAACAATGCTACGTGCAGAAAGTAAGGCTCATCCGATATTTCAGGTGATGCTTATGGCTCCTATGTTTGGTATTACATAAAACAGACCGAAAGCCTTGCCAATACTTGTTATTGTTCTTTTGTGGCGTTGTTTAATAGTTCCTCTTACGCGCGCGCACGCGCAGGTAAAGTTTTTCATTTTCTCACCACTATCTATCACTTTTCTTGATATCTTACATTTCTCAACTGATAGTGAGTCAGATAAATGGAGTGATAGATGAGTGATAGATGGTTTAATATCTATCACTTCTATCACCAATTCGACGTTTGGCAAGTTCAAGTGAAATTCTCAAAATCAGTTCCGCAGTTTGGTCACTCGTTGAGCATGGTGGTGGCAATGAGTGACCTGACTATAAGACAAAGCCGAAGTCTGCCACTAACACATCGTAAGTCTGCCAGTACCGCATCACAAGTCTGCCAGTACCGCATCACAAGTCTGCCACTACTGCATCTCAAGTCTGCCACTAACACACCATGACAGGGCTGTTTGGTAATCGTATTTGGTTCGGCTGGAATTTACATTCTCTCAGATACAGAGCGACATCAGGAGTTACTCCAAATTCAAGATGAACCAAAAAATAATGGAAAATGTGCTTGCAGGTTTGGATGGATTTTCGTATTTTTGTGGCGTAAACCTCAAATATTATAAACCAAAACAATGACTATTATGAAGACAAGATTCTTGATGACAGCAGTGTTCCTCGTGTTGGCCATGACGGCTTCGGCACAAATTCAACTCCTTTTCATGGGTTACAACCGTAATGTGATTGACCGCAACAAGAAGCTCTATTGGATGGACGGTGACGATGATCCCTGTTTCAACATCCTCAACTACAAGAAGGCGGGTACGAAAGAAACCTTTACTATCAAAGAGAAGGATTCGGGAAGCCAAACCTATTCCGTGACCATTACGCTCGACAGCAAGGGTAATCCTGTGCATCTGGTGCTGAAAGACGGTAAGAACGCCCTTTACGATTCTGAAGTGAAGACCTCTTCGGGCTCGGCAACAGAAGACGAGCGTCTCTATAACTACTTTGGCGAACTGGCCGGCTATCCCGCCAAACAGAGCGTCGCCGGCGGTGCTTCCGTTCCGTCGAAGCCCAGTGCAGCCGACTTGAAGCAAGGCGGCGTGAAAGGGGCTGCCAATAAGGTGGGCAATGCAGCCAAGGGAACATTCGGCAAGGTGAAGGGATTGTTCAAGAAAAAGAAATAGAAGTATATTTCTTTCCTTCTAATAACAAAGCCCCGCACATAGGTTCATCACGAACCTTGTGCGGGGCTTTGTTTGTCCTTGTACGGAATGGTTTGTTTCAGTTCTGCGGGCATGTGGGGTGTTCCGGGGCTTCAAGTCTTGCCGAAAGGCTGGGCTATGCGGCTGAATGTCCTTCCTTTTCCATGGCCATGTCGCGTTTTGACTTCGACTTGACCACGAGCCAAACGCCGGAAAAGATGAGTATGGCGCCTACGGCTTGGGTGAATCCGAACACGGCCAGACCCACCATGACGCTTACCGACACCGACACAAGGGGCTGCACATAGTTGTAGACGGAGATCACGGTTGGCCGTAGGGTCTTCTGTCCGATCATCATGCAGATGTAGCCCAGGTAGGTGCCGAAGAAGATGACATAGGCCGACTCCCACCAGGTGGACATGGGGACGTGGACAAAGTCGATGGATGCCACATGACCCAGGGTGAAAGGCCATATTGATAAGGTGGCCCAGGTGAACATCCACTTGTTGATGGTGAAAAGCGAATAGCGCGATAGCAGGTTCTTGAAGAGCGAGAGGTAGAGGGCGAACGACAATTGCGCGGTGATGCAGAGCAGGTCACCCCAGATGTTGCCCACCTTGGCATTGTCGGCATGGGCGCTGGTGAGGATGATGATGACGGCTCCGCTGCATCCCATAAGCACTCCCAGGACTTTCTTCCACGTGATGGGCTCCTTGAGGATGAGGAAGGAGAGAATCATGGCAAAGATAGGCATGGAGGTGGTCATGATGCTCGAATTGCTCGGCGAAGTCATGCCCAGACCGATGGTATAGGAGCATTGGTTGAACACAAGGGCGAAGAGGCCGGCAAAGGCAAACTTCACAATGTCGCGCAAGGGCACGTGCTCCTTGGTTGTGAAAAACGAGGTGAGCCAAAACAGCACGGCACCGCCAAGCACGCGGAAGCTCACCAGGTCGATGCCGTCGATGCCGTGGAGCATGGCGTCTTTGCCCACGGGAGCCATCAGTCCCCAAAAGGCGCCTGAGCAGAAGAGGCACAGATGGGCGATGAGAGGTCGTTTGTTATCCATATTACGTTAACCTTATTGTTGTCTTAGTTGCTTATGGGTCGGCAAAAGTACAAATTTATGGTATAACAGCCAATAATTCTGCCGCTAAAACAGTAGACGTTGCCTTGTCTTCCCAAGGCTTGGCAAACTGTTGTTTATTCACATATCTGCATCGGATCATATATGAAAGTGGTGGCCCCGTGAGCCATTAGAAAGTCTTTGTCGCGGAATCCCCACAGTACGCTGATGCATGGCAAACCGCTGTTGCGTGCCGTGTCGATGTCTACGTCGCTGTCGCCCACATACACACATTCCTCGGGCTTTACGCCCAACTGCCGCATGGCTTCCAATACGGTGTCGGGGGCTGGCTTTTTGCTGATGCCTTCCCTTTCGCCTATGGCCACCTGCACGAGGTCGCCGAAGAAGTGGCGGCACAGTTCCTGGGTGGCGGCATAAAACTTGTTGCTCACCACTGCTACCTTGCGTCCTTCCCTGTTGAGGTGCTCCAGCATTTCCATTACCCTGGGGTAGGGGCGTGTTTGGTCAAGATTATGTTCCATGTAGTGCTGGCGGAATGTGTGGTAGGTATCGTCAAACTTCGGGTTGTCGAGTCCGCCGGGAATGGCGCGTTCCATGAGTTTCTTCACGCCGTTGCCCACAAACATGCGTACCTCTTCCACCGTATGTTCAGGCATGCCGTGTGTACGCAGCGCATAATTGGTGCTTGCGGCCAAGTCTTCCAGTGAACTGATGAGCGTGCCGTCAAGGTCGAAGATGTAAGTGCTGTATTGTTTCATTGTGTTATGCTGAATATTTAGTTGCGTGCAAAATTACACAAAACCTTCTTTAGCGCAAAATAAATATGCGAGTTTATTCGAGTGCCCAATGATGTCTTCTGTTTTCGTCCCCATGTTTAGTGTTTCTTCGTATGCTGTTCCGACCCGGGCAAAGGTGCTGCCGACAGTGTGTACCCACTGAGTAGCATCACCTTGATGGCAGGTTAACGCCTTGTCCCATGGTTTGGTCACTCGATGCCCAAGCCGTGGGCATTGCGTGCCCAAACTGTGGGGCGGATTTTGGGCATTGCGTTTACATGGTTTATACTACACGTTTCTTGGCCGCTGCCGGCCGGTGCTTCGGCCGTATGCCGCTCTTGAAGTCTGAACGGGCAGCAGTGGCGGAAGAAAATAAAAAGCGTTATTTTATTTTATATTCCGCCCATTTGCACTACCTTTGCAGCGACAAAATAAAGCAAACGACATGAAACGCAAAACAAAAAAGACATCGTTCCTGCCTTTCGTCCTCTTGGGACTGGTTGTGCTGGGAATTGTCTATTATTTCTTTTTCTCCTCTTTCTCCAGAAAAAGTGAGGTGGCTTATGTCTATGTAGACGCCGACGACACCATTGATTCGGTCTATGTTAAACTTGCCCATGTGGGTTCATCGCGTGGCATGACGGTCTACCGGTTGCTCGCAGGCCACAGTAGCTATCGAAACCACGTGCGCAGCGGACGCTATGCCATCCGTCCGGGTGAGGGAGTGCTCAAGGTTTTCCGCCACATGAAAAACGGACAGCAGACTCCTGTTCAGCTCACCGTCCCCTCCGTACGTACTCTCGACAAACTCGCCGGGGTGCTTTCGGACAAGCTGATGCTCGATAGTGCCGCACTCTACAAGGCATTGACAGACGAAGCAGTCTGCCGGAAATACGGCTACGACACCACGACCATCGCCTGCATGTTCATCCCCAACACCTACGACATCTATTGGAACGTGTCGCTCGACAAGTTCCTGGAGCGTATGCAGAAAGAAAGCCGCAAGTTCTGGAACCCTGAGCGCACTGAAAAAGCCAAGGCCATGGGAATGACTCCCAACCAGGTTATCACCCTGGCAAGCATCGTAGACGAGGAAACAGCCAACAACGGGGAAAAGCCCATGATAGCCGGTATGTACTACAACCGCTACAAGACAGGCATGCCCCTGCAGGCAGACCCCACCATCAAGTTCGCTCTGAAGCGCTTCGAACTGAAACGAATCTATGAGAATCTGCTCTTTGTGAAGAGCCCCTACAACACCTACCGCAACGTGGGACTTCCTCCAGGGCCTATCCGCATTCCCTCGGTGGCAGGCATTGATGCCGTGCTCGACCATGTGCACCACGATTATCTCTATATGTGTGCCAAGGAGGACTTTAGCGGTACCCATAACTTTGCCCGCACCTACGAGGAGCACCTTCAGAATGCTGCCAAGTATTCCAAGGCACTCAACGAGCGGGGCATCAAGTAAAGAAATATAATTTTTTCATGCAGCATTGCCGCGCCTTCAGCGTTTCTCTTGCAGATTCGTTGTAGGGCGGCAATGTTTTTTTGTGCATCCTCTCAGCGTGTGGAATATGGATAACAGTGACCTACTTTGCGCAAAAAGGCACTTTTTGTGCAGAAAACTCTTCTCGTTTAGATATTTTCCCAATAATAATGCTTACCTTTGCAGCCGCAAAACAGAACACGAAACAATATTATGATAACAAGGATACACGATTTCCGTTCCATGGTAGATCATCTCGCCATGAATGTCTGTGGAACCCGCGTGGCTGTGGTATGCCCCGAAGACGAGCACACGCGTGCCGTGGTAGAACGCTTCGAGCGCGAAGGGCTTGGCACCATCTTGCCCTTCACGGGCGAACCTAAAGAGGCTGCGATGGCTGCGGTGAAGGCCGTGAGAAACGGTGAGGCCGACGTGCTGATGAAAGGACTGGTGAGCACAGACGTGCTGCTCCGTGCCATACTCGACAAGCAGCACGGGCTTCTTCTGCCCGGAGCGGTGATGAGCCATGTGGCGGTGTGCGAGATTCCCGACTATTACAAGCTTCTTGTCTGCACAGATGTGGCAGTCATTCCACGTCCCACCCTCAAGCAGTTCGACGCCATGCTGCTCTCTGCACTCGACCTGAGCCGCAAGCTTCAGCCCGACACACCACGTGTGGCGCTAATTCACTGCAACGAACATGTGAGCGAGAAGTTTCCCGTCACCCTTGACTACCGCCAGCTCATGGCCCGTGCCGAGGAAGGGGCTTACGGTGCAGTCGTGGTGGACGGCCCGATGGACGTGAAGACAGCTTGCGACGCCGAGAGTGCCCGTATCAAGGGGATGGACGGAGCCGTGGCAGGCAGTGCCGACATAGCCGTGTTTCCCGACATTGAAGCCGGCAACACATTCTATAAGACCATCACTCATTTCGCCCATGCGCGCACAGCCTGCATGCTCACCGGCACCATGGCACCCGTAGTGCTCCCGTCGCGTTCCGACTCGGCAGCATGCAAATTCTACAGCCTTGCCCTGGCTTGCCTGGCAAGAGGCTGACATTCAAGCCTCGCTTAGGCTTCTTTACAACAAGACATACAACACTACATGACATCCAAGAGAATACTGGTCATCAACCCCGGATCGACCACCACCAAGATAGCTATCTATGAAGACGACCGTCAAGTATGGATAGCGGGCGAACATTTCAAACCCAGCCAGCTTGCCAAGTATACGCGCATAGTCGACCAGTTGCCACGCCGTCGCGAGTTCGTGGGTGAGGCGCTCGCTAAGGCTGACCAACCCATGCGCTTCGATGCGGTGATAGGCCGCGGCGGACTGCTCCATCCCACCCAAGGTGGTGTGTATGAGGTAGACGAGCACATCCTTCACGACATGCGCTATGCCGAGATGGAGCATGCCAGCAATTTGGGTGCCCTTCTGGCAGCCGACATTGCCCGGGAGTGCGGATGCAAGGCTTTCATTGCCGACCCCGTGGTGGTAGACGAGATGATTCCCGAGGCAAGGCTCACGGGCATGCCTGGTGTGGAGCGACGCTCCATCTTCCATGCGCTCAACAGCCGTGCCGTGAGCCGCCGTTGGGCAAAGGAACAGGGCAAGGCTTATGAAGACGTGAACGTCATTGTCGTGCATATCGGAGGCGGATGTTCCGTGAGTGCCCACCGCAAGGGCCGCATCATCGACGTGAACAATGCGCTCAACGGCGACGGCCCCTTCTCTCCCGAAAGGGCAGGCACTGTGCCGGCAGGACAACTTGCCGAGCTTTGTTTTTCGGGCAAGTACACCCTTAAGGAAGTGCTCAAAATGCTGTCGGGTAGAGGCGGATTGATTGCCCTGCTGGGTGACAACAATGTGAAGGGCATCGTCGAGAAGGCACGAAAGGACTGTGAACCCCACAAGCGCGTGCTTGCAGCCATGATGTATAACGTGGCGAAATACACTGGCTCCATGTACGTGGCGTTGCGTGGACAGGTGGATGCCATCATCATCACTGGCGGCATTGCCTTCAGCGACTACTGCATGAACCTCCTTCTTCCGCAGATTGACTATATGGCTCCCGTGGCGTTGATGCCCGGGGAAGACGAGATGGGTGCCCTGGCACTCAATGCCCTCGGGGCACTCAACGGCGAACTGCCGCTCCAGGTCTACAATCCCAGGTCGCGGCAGCAAGGCTGGCAAATGAAATAACACAATAGAGAAAAACGCAAGACTCCCCTCATCGCAACATCTGTGCGGTGAGGGGAGTCTTGCGTGTAAGGGGTACTACCTGCCGTTGCGCAGGCATTCTTGCCCCTAAAGTTACCTTATCTCATTCTTGCAAGATACTCAATGGCATAGACTGACCACCGGGGAACCTTGCGGATATTGGTGCGGACTGCACGAATGTCGCACAGCAGGAAGATGGCTGCAAGAGCCAAGGCAAACCATATGACATAGCCGTAGACCTGTTTCATTGCCACCATCATCATGGAGTGGAGGAAGTCGTTTCCTACATATTCGCCGAAGTTGAATCTCGACAAATCCAGGTGTGTGAGGGTGAGCTGCTGCCCGTAGTTCACCATGTCGTCGTTCATGAAATGAGAGAAGATGGTGGTATAAATGCCGTAACCTGCCGCTCCGGCCAGATACATATGCAGGATGTTGAACACGAACAATCCCATGAAGAAAAGCTCGAGACTGGGAACGGATTCGTCCAAAGCCCACATCAGTGTGGGGCCAAGGATGGCATAGGAGAACCCTCGCAGGAAGATGGCAAGCCGATACTGCTCGATGTTCACGCCGTTGCCGAGCGTGAAATACATCAGCATGCCATAGAAGGCAATGCAGAGAAAGGCAATGCCGAAGAGCTTCCATACCTTCCATTTCCTGACTTTCAGCCAATAGAGGTCGAGCAAGATGCCGACGTACATGCCGGGAAGCGCCCACATGTACTGCGACTCTTTGGTCAACTCTTCCAACCGGACCACTTCGCTGTAGAGAATCTCTTCCATTGTGTGTTCGGCACCGAGAGCAAGTTCTGCAAAGAAGGTGACGATGAGGATGGGGATAACGTTGCGGCACGTGAAGAGTTTGAACTCTACATAGGGGTAGCGGTAGTAGCGCAGCCGGTAGAGCGTGATGCCTGAAAGTGCGATGGCAATGCCGAGCAGGACACGCATGTGCAGCGTGTCAAACCACATGTAATAGTCGCCGTACACGACGATGTATGACACCACAAGCATCAATGCACAGATGAGCAGTGCTCCCTGGAAATCCATACCCTTGAGCGAGAGTCGCTGAGGCATGGGGCAGAAGGGTCGGCAGCAGAGCAACTGCGTGAGCAGGACGAACGACATGGTGCCTACGGTGAACACATGCATCATCTGCCACGTGAAATGGTGGCCGAACCAGGCAGCCAACCAGCCACTGCCTTCGATGGCCGTGAGCAGGATGATGTGGAGCACTGGGAAGAAGACGGCGAAGTCGCGTCGGGGAGTAATCCATAGCTGGATGTTGCTCATGCACTCAAAGGTGCCCTGAATCTTCGCCATTCCGGCTATGAAGCACACCACCACCAGCACAGGCATAGACTGGCAGTACATGGTCAGCACGTTGCACACGGCGAGAACGATGGCCGAACCGCAAAGCAACTGCTTGTTGGTGAAGCGGAACTTCATGCGGAACAGCATCGGAAAGTAGGCAGCCATGCCTGCAAGTGTGGCGTAAAGCAGGAACATCACGTCTTCTATCATGAAGTTGGTGGTGCCGCGTATGCCTTCCAATGCACCGAGATAGACGCCGCCGCTGAACTGAAAGCAAAGGGCCGTCAGCACGTAAAGCCACGGTTGAATGCAGCGGGGCACCCAATCTTTCATCATCGGCATGGCAAAGCCCATGTTGGGTGGTGGCCCACCGGGGCTTTTCATAAAGAATTCTGTTAGCTGTCCCATTATTCTTCAACGATACATTCCACATTATAACCGCCTTTGAGCTTGGCGATGTCTGCGTTGTTGTCGAGCTTGATGCGCACGGTCACACGTTGTTCCACTTTCACGAAGTTGCCCGTAGCATTGTCTATGGGAATGAGTGAGAAGGCACTTCCCGTGGCGTCAGAGATTCGTTCCACCTTACCTGTGTATTGTATGCCCGGCACAGCGTCTGCGGTAATCTTGGCCTTGCTGCCCACTTTGATGTGAGGAAGCTGGCTTTCTTTGTAGTTGGCCTCTATCCATCGTTCGTCTTTGTCAACGATGCTGACCAGTGTCTGTCCCGGATTGACCAGTTGGCCTGCATGTATGTTCTTGGCTCCGACTGTTCCGTCGCACGTGGCAATGATGTAGCAGTAGGAGAGGTTGAGGCGGGCAAGATCTACGGCACGGCGAGCCAGCTCGATGCCCTGTTCCGAAGCCGAGAGATGGTGACCCTGTTCTGCCACGACAGCCGACTGCATCTGGCGTGAACGGACCGCCTGTTCGTAGGCGGCCTTGGCACTCAGATAGCCTGTGTGAACTTTGTCATACTGCTGACGGGTAACGGCATCCTGACTGAGGAGCTTCTCGAAACGGGCGTCCTCGCGCTTGGCATTATCCATTTGCACACGTGCAGCTTCTATGCCGGCGTCTGTAACGGTCATGCTTGTCTTGGTGGTGATGATGCTACTCGCTGTTCCCTGCGAACCTCGTTGTGCACGGATAAGGTCTGCCTCGGCTTGCGCCAACCGCAGACGGAATTCGGTGTCTTCAATGATGGCGAGCGTATCGCCCTTCTTCACTTGCTGAAACTCCTCGAAGCGTACCTCGCGGATAAAGCCCTGCACGCGACAGTTCTGTGGCACGATGTTCTGGCAAACACGGGCGTTGTCGGTAAACTCGCCGTTCCCGAAGTGCATGAACTGGCTTGCCGCATAGGCAGCTCCGCCCAAAAGGCAAATAATGATGAGGGTATTGTATAAGTAAGTGTGAATCTTGTTCTTTTCCATTGTTATATGTTATTATAGAGTGTTTGTTACGTATTTGAGTTTATAGTAGTTGTAAAGCATGTTGATGCGGGCATTGACCAACGACATCTCTGCGGAGAGTTTCATGTTTGAGGCATCAACCATGTCTGTCAGGAGTGCGAGGTCGTTCTGGTAGCGGTTTTGTACCACCGAGTAGTTCTGCTTGGCCAGTTCCACCTGCTTTTTCTGGGTGTCTACTTCCGTGTAGGACGTGAGGAGGTTGGTGTAGTTTGCCTGTACGGCATTCTCAATGCCCTCCCTGACTAAGGATATTGTTTCCTGCGACTGCTGATGCTCTATGCGGGCCTTGCGTATCTGGTGCTTGTTTTTCCAAAGGCTGCCAAGGTTGAACTTCACTCCGACTCCGACGAACCATACGTTTACATTGCAGTCCTTGGGTATGAGGTCTTGTGTGTAAGGGCCGGCGAAATGATTCTCTGCCACGACAGCAACCGAGGGCAACGAGGCTGCTTTGGCCTGCTTTATCTTCTGCTCAGCCAGATTTTGCGCCACTTCCGCCTGTCGGATGTCAATGTTGTTGTTCGTTGCTTTTGTCTGCCAGAGGTCTTGCGCAGCGATATCCGATAGGGCATTTATCTCCGTGTTCAGTTCTTTGTTGTCAGGAACAACCACCGTCTGTTTCGGCAGATGGAGTGTCGTGACCAATTGGTGATTGACTATAGCAGAAGCATCGGTGAGTTTCTTCATCGTGAGTTCAAGGTCCTTCAGCTGAAAGTCATAGCGGGTGATGTCGTTCTGCAACACGGTGCCTTGCTCGCGACGGGCCTTCATCTGGGCTATTTCCTTTTGGGTGAGGGCGATGTTCTGGCGTACCACGTCTATCTGATTGCTCAATTTGCACAAATCCAGATAGTAACCTGTCAGCAGGAAGCGCACTTCCTGCCGGTTTCTCTCCACGTCGAGTTCTGCCAGAACCTTGCCCAATTCAGCCATACGGATGCCTGAACGGATGGCACCACCGGCATATACCACCTGTGTTACCTGTGCCGTAAAACTGTTGCCCCAATGAGGCGTGTCTTGTTTGCCGTTAGGTACGGGAATGACTCCCACGCCTGGAACAATATAATCTGTTGTTCCATTGGCAGAAAAACCTCTCGATAACATGAAGGCATTGCCCGTGTAACTGCCCTGAAGTCCCAGGTCCACACTGGGGAGTAGGGCTGATTTGGCGGCTGCCACTCCCTCATCGGCTGCCCGAAGAGCTACTTCGCTCACCTTTACTTTCTGACTCTGTTGGTCTGCAAGATGGTAAAGCGACATGAGTGTCATTGTCTGTACATTCCTGTCTTGCGCATGTGTTGACACAAGAAGACTTTCTCCGGCCATCAGAACGATAGCCAGAGCATAATTAACCATTAGTTTGCTCATGAAATATTAATAGAGATATTTTTTATTTTCATTGTTCTTTTCCTCGTAGCCACATTACCCTGGTGAGGTTTGTCGTGTTGGCAATGTGATCTTTCCACCATATTGTTGTTTCTTGCTTTATCCTGTTGGCGGGTGCAAAGATACGGCGATTATTGCGTTAAGGAGTTTTAAATATAACTTCATAAATGGACTATTTGGGAACAATGATTCGCTTATGTTATATAAAATACCGAAATTTGCACGTAAAAAGGAATAATTCAAGAAAGATTGTCATGGATAAAGAACTCAGCATCGACCAGGAAGCAACACTTGTAGAGTCTACTCTTCGCGAATGGGAAGGTGAGGCGCAGGTACTTGGCTACGGCACCATTATTATTTGTCGTGACGGTACGGCTTCATTGCGGGTCAACTTTGATGACTGGTCGCTATCGGAAGGTGCCGTCATCACGCTTTTCCCAAATGATGTGGTACACCTTCTTGCGCATTCTCCGTCGTTCAGAGTGGAGATGTTGCGCTATGATTCGTCATTGCTACGCGAGGCGAGTTTGCAGTTGGAGCACACGGTCTATTCATCATTGCGGGAAGACCGATGTCGACAGGATTCACCTGTAGTGACCGACATCATCAATTGTATGTTTGCCTTGCTCCATGTCTATTTTGACCAGGCCGACTGTACCTGTGTCACCCAACTGGTGCTCTTGCAATTGAAAGCTTTCTTTGTGGGATTCCACGAATACCTGATGCGCCATCCACAGATGCGGCCTGGCCAGCAGGGAACGCGTCGTGTGCGGGAGTTGTTCAATCAGTTCATGATGCTGATGGAGGAGCATTACAAGCAGTCGCGCGATGTGTCTTACTATGCTTCGCTGATGCATATCACCCCCAAGTATCTCACCACAGTGGTTCGTTCGATGAGTGGCCTGACGCCCAAGTGCATCATTGACCAGTACGTTATTCTCCAACTCAAGATGCAATTACGGATCAGTCGCATGAATATCAAGGAGATTGCCTGGGAGTATCACTTTGCCGATACGTCTTTCTTTACGCGTTATTTCAAAAAACATACGGGACTGACACCCAACAAGTTGAGGGAACAATGAAAAAGGTCACCATACAAGCACGTATGGTGACCTTATATATTTAGGGTTTATCCAGTATTTGGAGTGGCTGTTGTGGCTTCAATGTTTGTATTGCTGCTAAAACGGGCTGAAAGTCCAGCCTTTATTTAGCATTGTCCTCTTGCCGCAGTGTCTGGTATTAAATTCTTAATCTCCTGTCTCTTCTCACGCGCGCGCACGCGCACGTAAAGTTTTTCGTTTTTTCACCACTATCTATCACTTTTCTTGATATCTTACATTATTGTGTTGAATATGAGTGAAATAGATTGAGTGATAGATGCGTGATAGATGGTTTTCTATCCATCACTGTCCCAGTCTTTGTCTTTGTCCATGCATGAGGCGATGGGTGTGCACAGGAGCGTGAGCATGAATATCTTGAATGGTTTCATAATCATGTGGTTTGTTTTAGAATTTGTATGCTATGTTGAGCAGTCCGTTAGTGCCGAAGGCGTAGAACTTCTTGGGGTTCTTGGAGAACTTGTAAGTACGTGCCTTGTTCACGGTGCCGTCCTGGTTAAAGGAGTTGTCCGACTGGCTTTGCTCGTAGCCGCCTGTGCAGAGACGCTCGTTGTTGAGAATGTTGTTGACGGTAAGGTTGATGGAGAGCGAACCCTTCTTCAGGCGTATGTTGCGACCGATGGATCCGTCGAGCATGAACCCGCCTTTGCCTTTAGCCTGGCTGATGTCTTCTTTGATGACAGGGTTTCCTTCTTCGTCAATGTCGAATGCGCCGCGCTTTGCCATAGGCTGTCCATAGCGCTGGTAAGCCGAGTAGGAGAGGTAGATGCGGTCGTAGTAGTTGGCGTTGAGGCTCACATACCATCCGTTCTGGTGGTAGTCCAGTCCCACACTGGCTGCGGTAAGAGGCGTGCCGCTCTCGCGCATGTTCTTATTATATACGATGTCGTCCTTATAGTCGCCACTGTTTGACATCATGTAGCGCACGTGGCTGTTGTTGATGTTCTTGGCCTCGCTGATAGTACCAATCATCTTGAGGTCGAGGAAGCTGGCGAGCTTGAACTTCATTCCCGCTTCGAGACCATAAGCATGCTTCTTGATGCCGGTCAGCGAGTTGTAGGTGAAGGAGTTCTCGTCGTCGAAGTAGAAGCACTGCCACTCGGTGACGTTGGTCATGCGGCTATAGTAAGCGTTGATGTTGGCATGCATCCACGCATTCTGATACTGGTAGCCGAGTTCGGTGCTGAACACACGTTCGCTCTTCAGTCCGGTGACAAAGTCGTTGTTGATTTCGGGTGAAGCGAATGCTGTCGATGCTTGTGGTGCACGCTGGTCGTAGCCTATGCCGAAAGTAATGGCATGACCGTGACCCATGTTGAGTGAAGAACCGAACTTGAACCCGCCGTCAACAAACTGTGTAGTGTGGCTCTTGCCGTAGGAGTTGTCGGCTGCCATACCGTTGCGCATCTTGCCTTCGCGCTGCATGGCGGTGTAGCCGATGCGGCCGGAGAGACTGTAGTGCAGCGGTCCGAAGTCTTCCGTATAGCTTGTCCAAAGTTGTCCCTTGTCGACGAGGATATTGTAGTCGTAGCCGAACCGGTCGTCCTTGCCTACTATGGCGTTGGGATGGTTGAGGTCATACTGCACCTTGTCTGAAGTGGCGGGATAGGTGCCGATGGCATAGGTGTTCACATTGTGAAACTGAGTGGCGCCGAGCAAGTCGTCCATGGTCTGGTAATGCATGCCTTTGTTGGTGGCCAAGTTTATGCCCGTGGCCCACTGCTGGCTCTTGGAGAGCTGCTTGTTGAGCACTGAAGAAAGCGACACGTTGAGGTTGTCGTTGTGCATGGCCTGCACATAGTAGATGGCGTCGCGTCCCTGGGCCGAAGCTTGCTGGTTGCTCCTGTAGAGTTTGTCCCAGTTAATCTGCCGGTTAGCCTTTTCCGCTGTCCAGTAGTCGTATGCCTCCTGCCATTTCGCCACAGCGTCGGCAGTGTTGCTGGCGTCTGCGGGGTTCCACACGTTATAGTTGGAACTGGGCAGGTTCTTCCAATAGTCCGGGTGCGGGTTCTCGCCGTTGTAGTTGAGTTTGGTGCTCTTGTACCATGAGTAGCGACCTTGGAGAGTGGTGGTAAGCTTGGTGTTGTCGTTGATGTTCCAGTCCCAAGTGAGCAGTGCTGTAGGGGCAAAGTCGTTGACCACGCGAGAGTTGCGCTTCTTTCCGTTCTGGTAGCCCCAGTATGGGTTATACTGGTTGTTGTTGGCGAGCCAATATACCTCGTCGGTAGAGGCACCCTGCGAGGCTCGTTCCGTTGGGCTTCCCCAAGTGGTGAACGAGAGTGAGTGCTTGCTTCCCCACACTTTCTGCACGCCAAAGAAGTAGGAGAGTGATTTGTAGAAAGTGCCTTCCACATAGCCCGGGTTAGCCCAGCGGTAGGTCAAGGCTCCGGCAAAAGCCCATCCGCGGTTGTTGAATCCCGATGCAAATGAATACATGCCGCGGAGTGTATAGCTGCGGTTGGCTCCGGCGAGAGCCAGACGGTGGCCGGTAGGCATTTTCCCGGCACGGAAATCGTAGTTGTTGGAACCGGCCATGCTTGTCATGGCAAAGGCGTTGCTTTCAAAGGGAAGGGCAAAGTCTACCGTCTTGGTCTGCTGGTTGAGTCCGCCAATGAGTGAGTAGCGGAACTGTCCTGTTTCCATATCGTTCATGGGAGAACCGTTGATGTAGACGTCATTGTACTTTTGGTTGAAGGCACGATAACGGAATCTTACGGGCGAGAACAGATATCCCACCTCAGAGGCATAGATATTGTTGTTCGAGTTGATGATGGTCACGTTCTGCGGCACGTCGTCGTCCTCGCCCAACTGGGCCTCTGTGAACGTGAAGACCGACTCGTCCATTCCTCCGTTCTGCTTTTGTTCCTGTGTGTTCTGTGCAAAAGCAAGTGGGGAGTAGCATAGGGCCATCACGGCTAATTTCAACTTTTTCTGCATATAAGAGATCTGTTATAATTTGTTATGTTTGCAAAGGAACGAAATAAAAACGGAAAAACAAAGTTTTCAATGATAATATTTCATGAAACTTGCCCTTTTGTCGAATTATTTGCCGACATTTGCAGCACTAATTATTCGAAACACATCTTATGCAGAAACGACTCTTATGGATTTTGGCGCTCGTGTTCTGCCTCGGCACGCAGGCGCAACGCAAGATCTCCATGTATGCCGTGGGGTTCTATAATCAGGAAAACTTGTTCGACACTTGTCACGACGCAGGCAAGAACGACTATGACTTTACGCCCAATGGTTCCTATCGCTGGAACGGCATGAAGTACACGCATAAACTTCGTAACATGGCACGCGCCCTTGCCGATATGGGCACCGACAAGTTGCCGGGAGTGGGATGCGCAGCCATTGGTATGGCTGAGGTGGAAAACGACCGGGTGCTTGCCGACCTCGTTAGTCAGGAGCCGCTCAGCAAGCGCGGCTACCGCTATGTGCACGTAGAGGGACCTGACAAGCGCGGCATAGACTGTGCCTTGCTCTACAATCCGCAGCTCTTCCGTGTGAATGGAGTCAAGCTCCATCCCTATGTGCAGTCGCTCGCCAAGGATAGTGCCTTCAAGACGCGAGGCTTCTTGACTGTTGACGGTGAGATGGCGGGCGAACGGCTCACCATTATCGTGTGCCATTGGCCCAGCCGCTTCAGCACCTCGTTCTATCGGGAGCAGGGTGGTCGGCAGGTGCGTGCCCTCAAGGACTCGCTCATGAAGGCAGACCCCAAGCTCAAAGTGCTCGTTATGGGCGACATGAACGACGATCCGACCGACAAGAGCATGACGGAAGCCTTGGGCTGCAAGGCTGATATAGACCAGGTGAAGGATGGCGAAATGTATAATCCCTGGTATAACATTCTGGCCAAGCAAGGCGTGGGCACTCTTTTCTACCACGGCTCCTGGAACCTGTTCGACCAGATTGTGATGAGCCGCAACCTGCTCAACCAGAACGGACGCAAGGACTTCTCCACTCTGAAGTTCTTCGCCAACCAGATTTTCCGCCGCGACTATCTCATCCAGAAGGAAGGCAAGTATAAGGGGGCACCGCTGCGCACCACCGCCGGTGGCGTGTGGCTTGACGGATTCTCTGACCACTTGCCCGTGGTGACCTATTTTGTGAAAGAGAAGAAATGACAGATTCAGACATGGCTTCCCGGCCGCCTCAAGGCGGACAACCCATAGAGTCGCATCCGTTTGTGCCGTTCCTTCCTGAAGGCACACGGCTGCTCATGCTTGGCACCTTTCCGCCGTCAAGCAAACGGTGGTGCATGGATTTCTATTATCCCAACTTCCAGAACGACATGTGGCGCATTTTCGGCCTCTACTATTTTGGCGACAAGCAACACTTTATCGTTCCCGGCGAGAAAAGGTTTCGGCTCGATGCCATCAAGACATTCCTTTGCCGTGAGGGCATAGGTCTTTTCGACACAGCCGTACGCGTGCGTCGTACCCTTGGCACGGCGTCCGACAAAGACCTGGAAATAGTGGAACCTACAGACGTGAAGTCTATGCTTCGGTCGTTGCCGGAGTGTGTGGCCGTGGTCACCACGGGGCAGCTCGCCACCGATACCTTTTGCCGTCAGTGGGGGATAGAGTCGCCCAAGGTGGGGCATTACGCCAGTTTCACGCTTGAAGGCCGCACGCTTCGTCTCTACCGTATGCCCAGTTCATCGCGGGCATACCCCATGAAGGTGGAACGCAAGACGGAATTTTATGCCGAAGTGTTCGCCTTTCTCGAAGAAGAAACAGCTTCTTGCAGGCCCGACAGTCTGCAACCTTTCAAAGAAAAATAATAAATCAGAAAACATCAACACTATGAAGATAATAGGAATAGCCGGCGGCACAGGATCGGGCAAGACCACCGTCGTGAAGAAAATAGTAGAGGCGTTGCCTCCTCACTATGTGGCAGTGGTGCCACTTGACTCCTACTACAATGACACCACAGGAATGACAGATGAGGAGCGCCACGCCATCAACTTTGACCATCCGGACGCTTTCGACTGGAAACTGCTCAACCGCCAGGTGGCAGACTTGCGGGCTGGTAAGGCCATTGAGCAACCCACTTACTCCTATCTGAAGTGCAACCGTGAGAAGGAAACCATACACGTGGAGCCCAAGCCAGTGATTATCATTGAAGGCATCATGACGCTGCTCAACAAGAAATTGCGCGACATGATGGACCTCAAAGTGTTTGTTGACTGCGACAGCGACGAGCGACTCATCCGTAACATCCAGCGCGACACCATTGACCGCGGACGCACCGTGACCATGGTTATGGAGCGTTATATGGAAGTGCTCAAGCCCATGCACGAGCAGTTTATAGAGCCTACCAAGCGTTTTGCAGATATCATCATACCTCAGGGCGGCGACAACGAGAAGGGCATAAGTATCCTTTGCAACTATATTGAGGGCCTGGTGAAAGAGTAGCGCCTTTCCCCGTCTCTTCCCTTTTTCAGCATTCTGGCATCGTTTTCCCCAATGGTGAAGGGGGTGTCAGTGTATCGTTAGCGATGCCTTAGTGTGCCATTAACGATGTGTTAGTGGCATAGTTACGGTTCGTTACAGGCATAGTTATGATGTGTAAGTATACGACTTACGATGCATTAGTATGCCATTAATCCCACCAAACTCGGTTTCGGCTGAAGGCAAACTTACGGAATACGGATAAGGAGAACATATATAAGCCGCCATACAGGAAATCATTCCTTGTATGGCGGCTTATGCTTGATGTGAAAAATGTCAGTTGTTCTTGCCCGATAAGTGGTTAGTCTGTCACTTCCGTATAGTCGGCAAACTCTTCGTTACTTTTTTTCAAGGCCCTGCGCAGTTGGCGTATCTTGAACATGTTGACTATCTCTACCACGCCATAGACAATCATAGAAATGCCTACCAGATAGACAGGCAGCGCAACCGCCCATGCCGGTCGGCACACAGCCATAATGGCAGCCACAAGCACCAGTGAGGGACAGAGCCACAAAGACCATGGAAGTCGCCCCATACGGCGGGCATGGTCAAGCATCACAAGCTGGCTCAACGCTCCGATGATGAGCACTACGGCAAGCACGTAGACCAGCAGGTCGCGAAACATGTCGGGCATCAACGTGAGCACCAGACCCAGGATGAAACTTCCCGCACCTGCCACTGGCCATGGCGTGCGTGGAGTGTGCTTTGTGAGGCCTGCGGTGTCTGTCAGGTTTATACCCGCGTCATATTCGCGTCCCTTGTCCACAAAAAAGCAGGCAATGCTTGCCGCGCCTGAACAAAGAAACAGGGTGCCGATGAGAATAATGACCCATTTGGCGGTTTCTGTGGGGTAGGCCGACAGCAAGATGCCGATGGCTATGGCACACAGGGCGCGCAATGTGGAATATTGAAATAGTCGCATAATGATTAACTTTCGTTTTGTTTTCTGGAAACAAAAGTACGAACATTATTCCTTACTGGCAATATTTTTTGCTACTTTTGCACTCGAAAACAAGAAATTAGTAAGAAATATGGCTACAAAACTTTATTTGGTGCGTCATGGACAAACCACCGACAATGTGCGCCAGATACTCCAGGGTCAGACTCCTGGCGAACTTACCCCGGAAGGGGTGCGGCAGGCTGAAGATACGCGCGACCGCATGAAAGATGAATCTATCGACGCGTTTGTGGCAAGCGACCTCAAGCGTGCTGAAGACACATGCTGCATCATAGCGGAACCTCACGGCAAGGATGTGGTCGTCTCGCCGTTGCTTCGCGAGCGCGATTGGGGCGACTTCACGGGACGCTACATTCCTGATTTGGCCAACGCTCAATGGCCCGACAATGTGGAGAGTCTGGAGAGCATGAAGTCGAGGGCGCGCAATTTCCTCACCTGGATTCGCACTGCCTATCCCGACAAGACGGTTCTCGCAGTGGGCCACGGCATCATCAACAAGGCCATCCAGTCGGTTTATCTGAACAAACCGATGAACGAAATTCCGAAGATGACCAATGCGGAAGTTCGCGTACTGGTTCTTTGACAGGCGTGCTTCAGCCGGGTAGGATTGCCGGGGAATACTCTGCCTGTCTTTTGACGGAATGTCCGTACGGACGAAATTGGCTGGAGGGTGAAGACAAGTGACTTGCCGACAATGGCAGTACGCTCGTCTTCACCCTCTTTTTCTTTGTCTTTTTTCAGGTTGCGGACGAGGTGTAGCTTGTTCCGATGGCATGTTCCGGCAAGTGGATAAGGGAGTGATAGTCCTGGGTAAAGCCCCTTTTCTTCAGACTTTAAGTGCGGAGATTTGTCGTGAAAAACCACAATGAAAAAGACTGGGCATGAACTGCACTATAGAATACTTAAATGCCCTTGACGGAATAACTGGTGACTTCGACAAAACAAGAAGGCTTCTTATGCGATTTTTTGCTATGGAGCAAAATGTGTAAGTAGGCGACTACTTGTGTTCCTGTGTGCTGTTTGTAATCGCTAAATGCTTGATTGTTATATAAATATGCTGGTTTGTTTTTCTGATAGACCGCCGGTTCTTATGTCATGTTTGTTGTGATGGGCAGACGATTGTTTGATATGAAGCGTGTCGCAGTTGTATGCCCGTCATTCTGTTGTTGGCGGGTAAATGACGGTAGCCGGCATCTTCTTGGCTTATGAGTGGCTTGTTGTAGAAAGATTTTACTGCTGCTGTAGAGGCTGCTCTCATGCGGAGCCT
Source organism: uncultured Prevotella sp. (assembly GCA_905198745.1). GTDB lineage: Bacteria > Bacteroidota > Bacteroidia > Bacteroidales > Bacteroidaceae > Prevotella. The sequence continues at coordinate 36,238 of CAJKDU010000018.1, forward strand.
TTCGTGGCGAAACTTCTTGAAAACATAAAAGGCAGTCTTCTCTCACGAGGAAACTGCCTTTTTCTAACTCTCTAATTATCTTGAAAATGTATCTGCTATATATGGCTTATGAGTAAGAGTTTACCATTGGCCACCTATCTGCGACCGCCGAAGTGAGCACCGCCTGAACGTTGGCTTGATGAACCGCCGCCCATTGAAGATGAGCGCGAGCTCGACGAGCCGCCTCCGAAAGAGGATGTGGAACGGGTGGCACTGCCGTTGCTTCGACTTCCTCCGAACGATGAGGAACCAGAACTGCGGCTCGGCATGAACGAGTTGGCAGGTGTGCGAGACCCCGACTCGGTAGATGAACCTCCGAAGTAGCGCACGGTGGTACGGGTGGAACTCTGGCGGGCACCAAAGTTGCCGCGGGTTTCATTGCTGTTGGTGTTGTTCTGGCGCTGTCCGCCGAATACACTGCTCGTGTTGCGCCTTGTGCTTGACGAAGGACGCTGCACAGTGCCGGAAGGTTGGGGATTGGTGCCGCGAGTGCCGAAATTGGAATTTGATGGTGCGGTACTGCGTCGGCCGCCAAAGTTGCTGTTGGCAGGTTGGAATCCTTGCTGGCGGTTAGACCGTGCGAAGTCGAATCCCCGGTTGTAGTCTCCACGCTTGAATCCGTCGCGCATGCCGAAGTGTACGTTGTTGCCGTGAGGCATGCCGGGAGCCGGACGTCCCCACTCGCGACCATGATACCAGCTCCGTCCACCGTTCATCCGCCAACTGTGGCCACCCACGTAGACGTTGATAAATGACGGTCTTCCGTAGTAGAAATAGTTGCGGTGAGGGTAGCGTGAGTAGACAGCGAAGTGCCAGAAACCATTCGACCAGTAGAGCGGACGGTAGAAATAGCTGGCTGCCTGGAAGGCACGATATTGCCAATCGAGCAGCACATAGCTCAAGTCGAGGTTGCGCTGGCGCCAGAATGGTCCGTAGAGGTCGTCGTAAGAGTTGACTCCCATCAGGTAGTCGAGATTGATCTCGTAGGCTGCCTCATACTGGTCCTCGGTGAGGTTGAGTTCGTAGGCCATCTTGTCGGCCAGGAAAAGAGCCTGGTTGCGTGCCTGTTCGTAACTCATGGCTGCTGCTGTGGCGCTGATGGCCAGCAGCATGGTCAGTGTGAAAATTATCTTTTTCATATCTTAGCCCTTTCTTCTTTTGGTTCTTGTTTACGGTTGCAAAGTAACCCCTTTTGCTTTAGACAGGCAAAGGATTTTCCCTATAGTGGGGTGGGAAAATCCCTAAAACGTGGTTCCTGCCATAAAAAGAAGGCCGAAAGACGCTCCGGTAATGCATGCGAGAACCACTTTCCTACTGTTGCTTATCCCGTTGCCCGTACTGTGTGGTCAGCCGTCCTATGCACCCCAAGGGCTGCAAGATGCGCATGTTTTGTTGTGTGGCGTGCGGCACAGGGTGGCAAAACCAAAATCGTATGTCATTTATTTTGCGTTTTCCTCTAATTTCACTAACTTTGCACACACTTTATAAAGTATGTGTACAAAGAATTTATCTAAGATGGAAAGCCAGGGAAAAGTTCTTTTGGGAATGACAGTCGACGAACTGAAAGACGTGGCTCGAGAGCTTGGCATGCCGGCCTTCACCGGCTCGCAGATAGCCAAATGGCTCTATGGGCAGCGCGTCAAGTCGATTGACGAAATGACGAACCTCTCGAAGGCCAACCGCGAAAAGCTCAAGGCTCAATATAGTATAGGGTGTGCCGCACCTGTGGATGCACAGTATTCCAAAGACGGCACCATCAAGTATCTGTTCCCCACGCAGTCTGGGAAGAAGGTGGAGACCGTCTTCATTCCCGATGGCGACCGGGCCACACTTTGCGTGTCCTCGCAGGTGGGGTGCAAGATGAACTGTCTCTTCTGCCAAACCGGCAAACAGGGGTTCGAGGGCAGTCTGCCCGCGGCAGATATACTCAACCAGGTGTACTCCCTTCCCGAGGCGGACCGACTCACCAACATCGTCTTTATGGGACAGGGCGAACCGATGGACAACCTCGATGCAGTGCTTTGCGCCACCACCATCCTCACCGCACCCTATGGCTGGGCGTGGAGTCCCAAACGCATCACCGTGAGCAGCGTGGGCGTGAAGAATAAGCTTAAACGCTTTCTCGACGAGAGCGAATGTCATGTGGCCATCAGCCTACATTCACCTATACCGGAGCAACGGTCACAGCTAATGCCTGCCGAACGGGGAATGAGCATCACCGACGTCGTCAACCTGCTGCACCAATACGACTTTACGCGACAGCGCCGTTTGTCGTTCGAGTACATTGTCTTTGGAGGCGTGAACGACTCCATGACACACGCACGGGAAATTATCCGGCTGCTCGACGGACTGGAGTGTCGTGTCAATCTCATCCGCTTCCACCAGATACCCGGCGTGCCCCTTCACGGGGCCGACGAGAAGAAAATGGAAACCCTGCGCGACTATCTCACGGCACACGGCGTGTTCACAACGATTCGCGCCAGTCGTGGACAAGACATCTATGCGGCCTGCGGCTTGCTGAGTACCGCCAGGAAAATAGAAGAGCAGCGACATGCGGGCAATCCCGAAGAATAGCGCCATGCGCATAGCCTTCGCCGTTCTGCCGGCACTCTGCGTTCTGCTTTCCGCTTGTGGACTGAAGCACCGGACAAGTCTGCTGCCGTCAAGTGGCGGACGGCCTTACGAGGTACTCCTTGTGGGCGACACAGACAGGATAGTGCTCGCTGAACTACAGGCCGATGCCGAAGCCCTGCCACAGCCGGAACCCTCTTTCGACGTGTCGGACATTCCTTCCGCCCTCTATAATCAGTCTGTGTGGTTGGCTCGAGCCATTGTCATTGTGCGCTGCGACGCCACACGCTATACTGAAACAAGGTTGAGATACGAGAAAAACCTGCACGCACATCCGCAGATGGTGGTCTATGTCAACACCCCGTCCGTAAGGGCTCTCAGGCAAGAGATGCCAGCTTTGGGCGGACAACTCCGCGAACTACTTACCCGTTTTGAGATGAATGCCGAGATGGAACAACTTGCCCGAGGTGGAAATCCAAGACAGGAAAAGACTGTCAACGAAGTGGTTGGCTGCTCCATCAGGGTGCCTGCCGACATGGTACGTGCCAAGCGTGCCCGTCGGTTCGTGTGGTTCGCTACCGATTCTCCTACGGGTATGCAGAACCTCTGCGTCTACACGCTGCCGATGCATCCCCTTAGCCTGCAATGGATAGCCGCACAACGCGATAGCGTGATGCGGGCCAACTTGCCGGGAGAACGCCCGGGAATGTACGTCCAGACGGTGGAGAAAACCCTTTCAGCGCGCATTGGCAGTGAGAAGGGTGGGCGCCGGACCATCGTGCGAGGATTGTGGGAAATGAAAGACGATGCCATGGGAGGTCCCTTTGTGGCTCACATCGTGGCCGACACAGCCCACAGCCGATATGTCGTGGCGGAAGCTTTCGTCTATGCACCCGAGATGCGCAAACGTAACAAAATGAGACAAACAGAGGCAGCCCTTTACACACTCAAGGTGAAATGAGGGGGCTTGCCGACATCATACATTCAATAACTTTATATTTTATGGAAGATAAAAAAATACGCGTTGCCATAACGCACGGAGATACAAACAGCATCGGTTATGAAATCATATTCAAGGCTTTTGCCGACCCAGCCATGCTGGAACTCTGTACTCCCATCATATATGGCTCGCCCAAGGTGGCGGCTTATCACCGCAAGGCCATGGACTTGCAGGCCAACTTCACCATCATCAACAGTGCCGAAGGAGCTCGTGACGGACGGGTGAACCTTCTTACAACATTTGACGACGAGGTGAAGGTGGAGATGGGACAACCCACTGCCGAATCGGGCTATGCCGCCCTGTGCGCCATCGTAAGTGCGCTTGAAGACTACAAGAAGGGACTCTTCGATGTGCTCGTGACAGCACCTGTGACTGCTTCCAACATTACAACCGATGAACACCCGTTCACCAGTCAGGCCTCATTCCTTGCCCGTTCACTGGGCAGTACTCCGACCGAGATGCTCGTCAACGAGAAACTGCGTGTAGCACTTGCCACTGTCGACACGCCTCTGGCAGACGTATCGCGTGAGGTAAACAAGCAACTCATCGCAGAACGTGCTACTGCTGTGCAGCATGCGCTCAAGCGCGACTTCTGCATATCCAATCCCCGCATCGCTGTTTTGGCCCTCAATCCAGTTGTAGGGCAAGAGTATGCACAGGGAAGCGAGGAGACGGAAATCATACAGCCGGCTATCAGTGAACTCAAGGCTGCCGGCATCCAGGCATTCGGACCTTATCCCGCAGACGATTTCTTTGCCCGTGCCGACTATGAAGTGTTTGATGCCGTACTTGCCATGTACCATGACCAAGGTACCATCCCCTTCAAACTCCTTGGTGGGGACGAGGCTGTTTGCTACACGGCAGGACTTCCCATGGTGCACACACAGCCCGGCCACGGACCGGCTTTCGACATTGCAGGACAGAACAAGGCGAGCGAGAGTCAGCTCCGTCAGGCCATCTATCTGGCCATAGACGTGTTCCGGGCACGTGCACACTATGACGAACCTCTTGCAGATCCATTGCCCAAGCTCTATCGCGAGAAGCGCGACGAGAGCGAGAAAGTGAGATTCTCCATCCCCAAGAAGAAAGAGGCCAAGGCTTAAGCCTCTTACCCCCCAGATAACAACCATCCTTAAATTCCACAGCTAATGAATAGTTCGGAATTACAACAAATCAAGCAGCGCTACAACATCGTGGGCAACTGCGATGCGCTCAACCGTGCGCTCGATGTGGCGCTCCAAGTGGCTCCAACAGATCTTTCCGTGCTCATTGTCGGCGAAAGCGGCGTGGGTAAGGAAGTCATACCCCGTGTCATACACGACAATTCTCCAAGGAAACGCGAAAAATACCTTGCTATCAACTGCGGGTCCATACCGGAGGGAACAATCGACAGCGAACTCTTTGGACACGAGAAAGGTTCGTTTACTGGTGCGGTAGGCGAGAGCGAAGGCTATTTCGGCATAGCCAACAAAGGTACCATCTTCCTGGATGAAGTGGGCGAACTGCCACTTGCCACGCAGGCGAGACTGCTCCGTGTGCTCGAAACAGGAGAATATATTCGTGTGGGCGGACAGAAGGTGATGAAGACAGATGTGCGCATCGTTGCAGCTACCAATGTCAACATGCGCAAGGCTGTCAGCGAGGGACGCTTCCGGGAAGACCTCTATTATCGACTCAACACAATTCCCATACAGATGCCTCCTTTGCGTGAGCGTGGCACGGACATCATACTTCTCTTCCGGCTTTTTGCCATGCAGATGGCAGAGAAGTACCACTTGCCCAAAATAACTCTCACTGATGATGCCAAGCCGCTCCTTATGAAGTATAAATGGCCCGGCAACGTGCGACAGCTCAAGAATATCACCGAGCAGATGTCGGTGCTGAGTCCTAAACGGGAAATTGACCCCCAGACTTTATTGCAATATATTCCTGCCGATCAAGAGGAAAGCACTCAGCTTGTCGCAATCGGGACAAAGGGCAGTCATAGTTATGAGAGTGAGCGTGAAATACTCTACAAAATACTCTATGAACTGCGCGGCAACGTGAGCGATCTGAGGCGGGAAATGAACTCGCTCCGCAAGCAACTCGATGAAGCACGTTCTATGCAGCCTTCTGTGGAAAGTAGGCAACTGTCGGCCGTGGACAACACTTATCCTGTGGTGGGCAATTCTTCAGCCATTACTGCCGCGCATCCTGTATATCCTCGCCAACCTCGGGTGGAAGATGCCGTGGCGGAAGAAATATCGGAGCCCGAGACGCTGAATCTGAATGAACTCGGACGGCAGATGGTGGAGAAAGCGCTTGAACGCAACGGGGGCAACAGAAAGAAAGCCGCACAGGAACTTGGCATATCAGACCGAACACTCTTCAGAAGACTCAAACAATATGGACTCAATAAGAACAGCTAAACTCAAGGCTCTTGTCGTCTTGCTCGTCATGGCACTCACGGCTTGTTCCGTGTCATACAAGTTCAATGGGGCAAGTATCAACTACAACGAGACCAAGACCATACAGATTGCCGATTTTCCCATCCGCTCCAGCTACGTGTGGGGACCTATGGCATCTATATTCAACAACCAACTCAAGGATACCTATGCCAACCATACACGGTTGATACAGGTGAAACGAAATGGCGACTTGAAAGTGGAAGGCGAAATCACGCAATATTCACAGCGAAACAAGTCGGTCAACAGTGAAGGTGTATCCGCGCAGACGGAACTTTCCATGACAGTCAATGTCAGGTTTACCAACAACAAGAACCACAAGGAGGACTTTGAACGGCAGTTTACTGCCACACAAAGCTATGAATCGACCCGTTCGCTCAATTCCGTACAGGAAGAACTTGTCACTCAGATGGTCAAGGATATAACCGACCAGATATTCAACGCAACCGTAGCCAATTGGTAACGACATGGAACTAACGCATTACATCAGTCATCCCGAACAACTCGGCAGGGAAACTCTTTATGAACTCCGGAGCTTGCTGGCACTCTATCCCTATTACCAGCCGGCACGCTTACTCATGCTGAAGAATCTTTATCTGCTTCATGATCCCTCTTTTGACGAGGAATTAAGGCGTGCTGCCATCTACATTACCGACAGGAAGACAATCTTCGATATCGTGGAAGCCGCCCACTATCAACTAAAACGCAGGGAAGATACGGCCGCTCAGACAGCATCGCCCGAAGGACAGACAGACCGCACCATCACGCTCATTGACTCTTTCCTCGACTCACTTCCTGCCGACGGAGAAGATGCTCCACGCAAATCCAGCCAGCGCAAGCCTACTGCTGCCGATGCGGCACTTGACTACGTGAGCTATCTGATGGCAACCGAAACGGAAACTTCAGGGCAAACCCAGGAACAGCCGGAAATGAAAGGGCAAAGTCTTATTGACGACTTCATCAACAAGGATGGCGGCAAGATAGAACTGAAGGAAACACCGCAATACACTCCGCCCGTGGAACCTTTGAAGGGAAACAGCGAAACCGAAGGGGATGAAGGCTATTTCACCGAAACTTTGGCAAGAATATACATAAAACAAGGTAGATATTCTAAGGCATTGGAAATTATTAAGCGTTTAAATTTGAATTATCCAAAAAAAAGTGCTTACTTTGCAGACCAAATACGTTTCCTCGAGAAATTGATAATAAATAATAAATATAACAATAATTAAAAAGCAATGGGATTTTACACATTATTCTTACTCCTGATTATCTTGGCTGCACTGCTGATGATTTTCATCGTGCTTATCCAGGAATCAAAGGGTGGTGGACTTTCGTCCAACTTTTCGTCTTCAAACCAAATTATGGGTGTGCGTAAGACCACTGATTTGGTGGAGAAGGCAACATGGGGACTGGCAGCTGCAATGGTAGTGCTCAGCGTTATCTGTGCTTATGTGGCTCCTACAGCCGTGACAGATCAGAGTGTTATTGAGAGAACAGATGCTACCAATGGTGCCACTAACGCCAACAACGTACAAGGATTTGGCGCAAGCCAGAAGGATGCCAAGGCCGGACAACAGGCTGCTCCTGCTGCCTCACAACAGGCTCCTAAGGCTCCAACAGCTCCTGCCAACTAATTCCACACGATCCTTATCAGGAATCAGAAACAAGAAAGGTTATCTTTTGTCTTACGACGGAGATAACCTTTTTTCTGTCTTATTACGTTTTTCCAAATTGATAGAAAAGCTATTGCTGAAACTACGGGATAACACTTCACCGACATTCCCGGTTGGTTTAGGATGGCTTGTACAGGCATTTCTTCAATTTAGAAGCCTTGTGTCAGGTTCAGTTTCTGATGCTACTCGTATACGTGGCGACTGCTTTTTCTCATTAACAAAGGTTTTATCTATCTTATCCCAGGGTCAACAACTCGGAATTGAAGTGCTTTTTCATAATAACTGAAAAAAGTTTATGAAATATTTGGAGAAGTGAAATTAAAGCGCTACCTTTGCACTCGCTTTAAAGAAACAACGATAAAGCTACTACATGGTGGGAGTAGTTCAGTTGGTTAGAGCGTCAGATTGTGGTTCTGAATGTCGTGGGTTCGAGCCCCACCTTCCACCCAAGAAAGTTCCTGTAAGATGAGAGTCTTACAGGAATTCTTGTTTTATAGTGGTTCGGCTAATTGGTCATACCCACGATTCCGTTACGCTTTACCCTGGAATGTGGAAAAGTTGGGCTTTCAGCCCGCAACTCATGCGACCCAGATACAACGGATACATAGCGTCACTCTTATTCCCGGAAGAACTTTTTTCAGAGTGATAGATAGTGATGGATAAAATCCATCTATCACTTATCTATCACTCACCTTAACTAACACAATACCAATATTTATATGTAAGAATTCCGGTAAAAAGTGATAGGTGATGGATAATTCGTGAAAAATCAAATTACGTGCGCGCGCGCATGAACGAGATAAATGCAATAGAGCACGCAGGAATCAGGTTTATGGTTTTTCCTGGATTAGGACTGGTGATTGTATGTCAGCATGAACCTTAACGGGAAAGCGGGCTGAAAGCCATGCAACCCTATATCACGATATCCGGTGTCTCTCTAAATCTTGGATGGACCCTCAATAAAATGGTGGGCTTTCAGCATGCAAGGCGTACAAGCCCTATGCTGCAATATTGTATGTCACTCCACATTTCGGAAGAGTCAAAAAGAATGGTAAGGAAACATGGTTATTATATCCTAAAATCCGCAACTATCATCCAATACACGATTAAGGGTAGATTTATGAG
>CAJKDU010000019.1 GCA_905198745.1 uncultured Prevotella sp.
ACGACAAGCCCATTGGCAGAATTAAGTATGCACTAAATTAATTCCGCCAACAGGTAAAAGGTTCTATTTTTCCAACTTTCAAGCTCTCTTTCTGATTCTTCCGGTATTTGAAGCGATGATAGACAGCCTGTGTTTAAACCTTAAAAGAAACGTTGGCCAAAAGCCCAGTCTATACTCAGCGCAAGACAAGCAAAGCGGTGCCCTGAGTGACAGGGCGAACACGCACGGGCTGAAAGAGCCAAAATTGACTGAAACACAATGGATTGTCTTTACTTTACTCTTTCAAGACTTAATGGTTTGGATGGCTAACACAAATCGCTATCCGCCATGAAGATACACCTGTAGCCCACCCACAATCGTCATGAAGTCATTCGCCTCGACCAAGCGACAACAGAAAACGACAGTGAGCACGGAAAGAAAAGAAGGACGAAAAAAATCGAGCCATTTACTTGCCACTATCCCCCTTTTGCACTAACTTTGTGGAAACAATCACCATAAAAAGCAAGCAGTGCTTATGACACAGCAAAATACAAACATCAAAAACATCAATAAATTCAAGGTCAAAGAGCCGGGCAAATACAAGGTTATCATGCACAACGACGACGTGACCACCATGGATTTTGTGGTCTATGTGCTCGTTAGCATCTTTAAAATGGGACAAAATGAAGCACGCACCGTCATGCTCACCATCCACACCAAAGGGTCGGCCGTAGTAGGAGTCTACAGCTATGACATTGCGATGAGCAAAAAGGAATTGGTAAGGAAAATGGCTGAAACCAACAAATACCCACTCACAGTAACTGTTAAACCTCTGTAAATGGAAAAAGAATTATATCCATCAGTCAGCACAAACATCGTCTTCTACAAGATGAGGACTTTGGCCGACAAAAACAAATACTACTTTATCACCCCGGAACTCTTCGCCTACGTACTGGTGCAAGAGCGTCCCTTCATCCGCGCATTGAACGTGATGGGACTCGGCACGGCCGACATAGAATCGGAGTTGGCGGAATATCTCGACTCGCTCGACCTGGGTGATGACCCGCTTATGTATGTGCCGGAAGTTTCAGTTCAGTTTGACGAGATGCTTGTCAAGGCAAGTAAACTGGTGGTCAAGCGCAAGCTCGAATTCCTTGACATACCGGAACTGGTGCAAGTGATGCTCTCGCTCAAGGATTCCACAGCAGCCTACATACTGAATGTCAGGTTGGGCGAAGATCGCGAAACCTTCATCGACGTGCTGTCCGACATCTACACCCACATCGACATAGACCTGGAATCAAAACGGTTCTTGGAGATTATGTCGAACCAAAAGGCAGACAATGCACCCAAGGACGAAGCGGGAAAAACCGACGAACAGGGACCAAGCACCGACGAAACATTCGCTGCCGGCGACCTTTTCAACGTAGACGTCAATGACATGGGCGAAGCAGGCCATGAAGACGACAATGACATCATGGGTGATGACGACGACATGAGCCCCTTCGACATCGTTACTAAAGACTGGCACCAGCTTGTCACCGACATGAACGAAGCCGCACAAAAGCACAACCCGCTCATCGGACGCGAGGCCGAAATGGAGCGCACCATACAAGTGCTCTGCCGGAAAGACAAGAACAACCCGCTCCATGTGGGTGAACCCGGAGTGGGAAAGACAGCTCTTGTCTACGGACTGGCTCAACGCATCAACAAGGGTAAAGTGCCCAGCCGGCTCAAGAACAACCACATATACCTTATTGACATGGGTACGCTCCTGGCCGACACGCAGTTTAGAGGCGACTTTGAGAAGCGCATCAAGAACATTATTGAAGGCGCTGCCAAGGAAGGAAACGTCATCCTATACATCGACGAGATACACAATCTGGTGGGTGCCGGACGGACAGAAGGCAGCTCGCTCGATGCAGCCAACATACTTAAACCCTATCTTGAATCGGGAGAAATAAAATTCATAGGTTCAACTACTTACGCTGAATACAACAAGTACTTCTCCACACAAGGTGGGTTGATACGCAGATTCCAGCAGATAGACATCAAGGAACCGTCGGTTGAGGAAACCTTAAACATAGTGAAGCGACTCAAGAAGAACTATGAAAAATTCCACAACGTAACCTATAGACCCTCGGCACTGGAGTATGCCGTGAGGATGAGTGCCAAGTACATTCACGACAGGTACCTGCCCGACAAGGCAATAGACATCATTGACGAGGCGGGAGCCTACCGGGAAGTTCACCCTGACGGAGACGACAAGAACACCGTAGACAGCAAACTCATGGAAGAAATACTCACCCGCGTGTGCAAGATAGACGCCAAGGCACTCAAGGAGGACGACAACTCGTCGCTTCAAGACCTGCAGCAGCGCATCGGCACTCAAATCTACGGACAGGACAAGGCGGTGGAGGAAGTGACCATGGCGGTGGAGATGGCCAAAGCCGGACTGGGAGACGACACCAAGCCCCTCGCCTCCCTGCTCTTTGTAGGCCCCACCGGAGTGGGAAAAACCGAGGTGGCAAAGGTGCTCGCCAAGGAACTGGGCATCAGTTTAGTGCGCTTCGACATGAGTGAATACACGGAGAAACACACCGTGGCCAAGCTCATTGGCTCGCCCGCAGGCTATGTGGGCTACGAAGACGGCGGACTGCTCACCGACGCTATCCGCAAGTCACCCAACTGCGTGCTGCTGCTCGACGAAATAGAAAAGGCACACAGCGACATCTATAACATCTTGCTACAGGTGATGGACTATGCCTCACTCACCGACAGCAAAGGCCGCAAAGCCAACTTCCGCAACGTGATTCTCATCATGACCTCCAACGCCGGCGCACAGTATGCCCACCAGGCAGGCATAGGCTTCACCCCCCACACAACAGCCGGAGAGGCCATGATGAAGCAAGTAAAGAAGACTTTCAAGCCCGAATTCATCAACCGCCTATCTGCTATTGCCGTGTTCAACGACATGGACCGGCACATGGCAAGCCTGATACTCAAAAAGAAGATTGGCGAACTGCAGCAGAAACTATCCCTTCGCAAAGTGAACCTCATGCTCACGCAAGAGGCTGAAAAATACTTGCTCGACAAGGGATTTACGGCAGAATATGGCGCACGAGAGATAGAGCGCGTCATAGCGCGCGAACTGAAACCCTTGTTGGTCAAAGAAATTCTGTTCGGCAAGCTCAAGCGAGGAGGCGACGTGGAGGCCGACATCGAAGACATGACACTGACACTCAAACCTATGCGCCATGGTGTTCCAGCTTGACAACGACCTCAGTTTTCCCGACCCGCATCTCGGCGATGCCGATGGACTGCTTGCCATTGGGGGCGATTTAAGTATTGACCGCCTGCTTCTCGCCTATGGCCACGGCATCTTCCCGTGGTTCTCGTTCCGCGACCAAACCGAAATTTTGTGGTGGTGTCCCATGCAGAGATTCGTCATCTATCCGGAAGAGATACACGTGTCGCACTCCCTGCGCACACTGATGAACAAAGACCTCTACCACTGTACCATCGACAAGGACTTCGACTCCGTCATTAGGCAATGCAGCCAACTGCGCATCAAAAAGGAAGGCGCATGGCTCGGCAAGGACATGATCAACGCCTACACGGAACTCCACAGGCAAGGCTTCGCCCACAGCGTAGAGGTGTGGGACCGCACAGAAAGGCTGGTTGGCGGACTCTACGGAGTGGGCACAGGCTCTGTCTTTGCCGGCGAAAGCATGTTCTCGCTCGTGCCCAGTGCCAGCAAACTGGCCTTGGTCCACCTGGCAAGCACCATCGTGGAAGGGGGTGGCGGACTTATAGACTGCCAGTTTGAAACGCCACATCTCAAGTCTATGGGTGGCAAGTTTATCAGCTATGAGGAATACATCCATGAGATGTGGAAACAATACGACGACATAAGCGGCCAATAAGTGCCGTTTTGTAATGAAGGCTTTGCAACTGTCCGTCACGGCAGACGCAAAGCCTCCTTTATTTAATGCGCATCCCGCAAAAGGCAGAAAATAAACCTGGTTTTCTTTGTAACCATGGAATAAAAGTAGTAACTTAGCCAACGAAAACACAAAATCGTGTAGAAAAACTACACAGATGCCTTGACAATAAAAATGTAACAGAATAAACTAAAACAATTGACTATGACAGAAGACGCGAACCAACTGACAGGTCACCTGAACAAAAAACACCTGGTGGAGTTTCTGGTGACCGTAGCGATTACACTCGTTGTGTGGAATCTTCCCTCTCAATGTTTCGGCATTGAAGGACTAACCATCATTCAACAACGTGTAATAGCCCTTTTCGTGTTTGCCACACTGATGTGGCTCACCGAAGCAATACCAGCCTGGGCTACCTCCCTCTCCATCATCACAACCTTGGTACTCACCTGTTCCAACAGCAGTTTCACCTTTCTACGCGGTGAGGGAGAACAATTCGGCGAACTGCTCAACGCCACCTCTATCATGGCAACTTTTGCCGACCCCATCATCATCCTCTTTCTCGGCGGTTTCATCCTTGCCATTGCCGCTACGAAGTCGGGACTCGACGTACTGCTCGCCAAGACACTGATTCGTCCCTTCGGACGCAAGTCGAGCCATGTACTGTTAGGATTCATCCTCATCACAGGCGTCTTCTCCATGTTTGTGAGCAACACTGCCACTGCAGCCATGATGCTAACGTTCCTCACACCCGTATTCCGCTCACTTCCTCCCGACGGCAAAGGCAAGATAGCCCTTACGTTGGCCATTCCTTTGGCAGCCAACCTCGGTGGTATGGCCACGCCAATCGGAACACCTCCCAATGCCATCGCCCTGAAATTTCTCAATGACCCGGATGGTCTGAACCTCGGCATAGGTTTCGGCCAATGGATGTCGTTCATGCTTCCTCTCGTCATTCTGCTGCTATTCATCGTATGGTTCATGCTCCTGAAAATGTTTCCCTTCAAGCAAAAGACTGTAGACATACATTTTCTCGGCTCTGTGAAGCACAACTGGCGCTCGGTAGTTGTGGCCGTGACATTCGTGGCTACCGTTTTGCTTTGGGTGCTCGACAAGGTGACCGGAGTGAACGCCAACGCAGTGGCCATGGTACCTATGGGTGTCTTTGCCTTGACGGGAGTCATCACCGCACGCGATCTGCAGGATATCAACTGGAGTGTCATTTGGATGGTGGCAGGCGGATTTGCCTTGGGCTTGGCACTGAACTCGTCAGGCTTGGCTGATGCTGCCATTGAATCCATCCCCTTTGGCAGTTGGTCACCCGTAGTGATTATGATTGTCTCCGGACTCATCTGCTACATGCTTTCCAACTTCATCTCCAATACTGCCACGGCTGCCCTCCTCGTCCCCATCCTTGCCACAGTATGCAAGGGTATGGGTCCGGCACTGAGCAGCATAGGCGGCACATCGACAGTACTCATCGGCATTGCCATTGCAGCATCAAGTGCCATGTGTCTTCCCATATCCACTCCGCCAAACGCCATTGCTCATTCCACGGGTTTGGTAGACCAGAAAGACATGCTCAAAGCCGGTGCTCTCGGTGGTTTGATCTCACTGATTCTCGGTTACGGACTGCTCTTCATCATCGGAGAACTGCGTTTCTTCTGACGATAGATACCCTATCATACACACACGGCTTGGACAGAAACTTTCTTTCTCTCCAAGCCGTTTTACTATGTAGAGACTTGTGTTTCCATAAATAGTCCTTAACGGCACGGCTCCAGACAAGTGAATGCATGGGATAAGAATGCCAGCATTGTTAGAAATACTTGCATAATGGATACTTCGAGTAAGAAGACAATGAGGGAGAATTCGTTGTAGTTTGAAATCACTTCCGACCCGGGCACAATCAATAAGGCGGAACATGAACAACTCGTTAATGGCTGACTATTAACGTGTTAACCGCGACAAAACAATGAGATAGTGGTTGACTTAAACTTGGTCCCACTGCCTGGGCAGCCATTGCCACGGACATGGGCAACGAGTGCCCAAACCACAGGACAGATTGGTGACATTAGGTTTGAAGTTGCCCAATAACGAATTAGTGATAGAAGTGATAGATAATAAGCCATCTATCACGCATCTATCACTCCACCTATCTTATTTACTGTCAACAGAATAATGTAAGATATCAAGAAAAGTGATAGATAGTGGTGAAAAAACGAAAAACTTTACCTGCGCGTGCGCGCGCGAGAGAAGCGGTCTACAAGCAAAGAGACAAAAAGAAAATGCCCAGTAATTACAAAGCTTGCAGCCCGGAGTGCTCTCTGTCATAATGTTGAAACTCCAACGATTATCCCTATTAACGGATGAACATTAAAAAAGGGATGCATCCGCTAAAGACGCACCCCTCCTATTGATAACATTTTTATCTTGTCTTGTCTATTTAAACGATGCCCTGAGCCATCATAGCCTTGGCAACCTTCAAGAAGCCTGCCACGTTGGCACCCTTGACGTAGTTGATATAGCCGTCGGGCTGAGTACCATACTTCACGCAGTTCTCGTGAATGTCATTCATGATGGCATGGAGCTTGGCGTCAACCTCTTCGCGAGTCCAGCGCAGACGCTCTGAATTCTGTGTCATCTCAAGACCTGACACTGCCACACCACCGGCATTGGAAGCCTTACCTGGGCAGTAAAGAATCTTGGCATCCTGGAACACCTTGATGGCATCAGGAGTTGTAGGCATGTTGGCACCCTCGCTCACGGCTACTACACCGTTAGCCACGAGAGCCTTGGCAGCCTCTTCGTTAATCTCGTTCTGTGTGGCGCAAGGTGTGGCGATGTCGGCCTTTTCAAACCAAGGCTTAGCTCCTGCCACGTATTTGCAACCATACTTTTCTGCGTATTCGCGGATACGTCCACGCTCAACGTTCTTGAGTTCCATCACATAGGCCAACTTCTCGCGGTCAATACCGTCTGGATCATAGATGTAACCGTCAGAGTCGGAAAGAGTAACAGGCTTGGCACCCAGGTCAAGAAGTTTCTCTACAGTGTACTGGGCCACGTTACCCGAACCGGAAACAAGAACTGTCTTGCCCTTGATGTCGATATTGCGAGTCTTGAGCATGTTCTCGAGGAAATAAACATTGCCGTATCCAGTAGCCTCAGGACGAATCAGCGAACCGCCGAACTCTTGTCCCTTACCGGTCAGCATGCCCTGGAAACAGTGTGTAAGTTTCTTGTACTGTCCGAACATGTAGCCCACTTCACGACCACCGACACCGATGTCACCTGCAGGAACATCCTCGTCTGGACCGATGTGACGATAAAGTTCGTTCATGAATGCCTGGCAGAAACGCATCACCTCGGCATTGCTCTTACCACGGGGAGAGAAATCAGAACCACCCTTGGCACCACCCATAGGCAGTGTGGTCAGTGAATTCTTGAAGGTCTGCTCAAAGGCAAGGAACTTAAGAATAGAAAGGTTAACAGAAGCGTGGAAACGGATACCTCCCTTGTAGGGGCCAATCACATTGTTGTGTTGAACACGGTAGCCCATGTTGGTCTGCACGTTACCCTTATCGTCAACCCAAGATACACGGAACTCAATGAGGCGGTCTGGAATGCAGAGACGCTCGATGAGGTTGGCACGCTCAAACTCAGGGTGCTTGTTGTACTCATCTTCAATGGTTCCAAGTACTTGGCTTACTGCCTGGATATACTCCGGCTCGTTCGGGAATCTGCGCTTGAGATTCTCTACTACTTCTGTTGCTTTCATAAATATCTCCTTTTATTGGTTATTTAATAGTGTTTTCTAAAATTCGATTGCAAAGATATACTATTTCCGTGAAACGGCAAACAAAAACAAACATTTTTTGCAGAAAAAATTTCTAAACGTCAGTTTTAGAAAGATTTAATCCATGAAAAAGCCGTTCTCGCAAACAGAGAACGGCTTTCTTAAAGGAATGTTTTTATATTTTCCGACTTACTTTTTGACATTTTTCTCTTCCAGCCAAGCATCTATAATCCTGCGTGCAATAGACAGTTTCTCAGGCAACTGTGGCAGATGGTCAATGTGATACCAACCGCCATTGCGTAGTTCAGAGTGCTGTATGTGCACTTCGCCGCCATCGTAATCAGCCATAAATCCCACCATAAGACCGCAGGGATAAGGCCAAGGCTGTGAACCGAAATAACGCAGATTCTTGATTTTCAAGTTTGTCTCCTCCTTCACTTCACGGCGAACTGCTTCTTCCAACGTTTCGCCAGTCTCCACAAATCCTGCTACAAGTCCATAGAATTCGCCTTTGAAGTTCTTGGCGTGAACCAGGAAAATCTCGTCACCCTTCCGGATAAGAACAATGATGGCTGTGGCAAGTTGGGGCCACACTTCCTTTCCACACGCCGTGCAGCGCTTGGATATATCGGTATGCATGGCCATGGGAGCACCACACACACCACAAAAACGGGTGTTCTTGTCCCAATAAAGTAGCTCCTGGCACTTTCCAGCCTTCAGATAAAGAACAGGCGAGAGTTTGTAGTAGGACTGTCTGAGACCACACATTTCGTAAAGAGGATGGTCTGTCGCAGGTACGTCAATACTGAATGTCTTGACGGGAATGTCGTCGATGGGTGTGATGTTGAGCACATGTGACCATGCCTTGATCTCCACTGGTGCCTCCTCGGCGAGTGGTATGGTGTATGTACCGTCGGCCTTGCGTTCCAACATCAGGTCGCCCTTGCAGAATATGAACCAATACTGTTTCATCTTAATCATTATGTTGCTATCAAACAAGAATTTGACGGGCAACAAGCCAGTGTATGGCCTGCAGCCCGTCAATCCGATATTATTTTAAAAGTAGTTTCATGTCGCGTGCTGCTGCAGCTTTCGCCCAAGACTCGGGGACAAAGCGCCAGTTGTTGTTGGCACGAGGAGTAATGACTTGCTTCTTCTCTATTTCCTTGGCCAGATAATGGCGAAGATCAAGATCACTCTTATAGATAATGCGCTTCTCGAGTTCGTCGTGCGGAATGCCGGCACCTGCTGTGAGCAACTCGCCTCCGCCATTGCCGCGGTAGCTGTTCATAGCCACTTTATACCAGGCATTCTCGTCAAAGGGCTTGCCATTGGACATACGAAGTATCTTCACCTTCTCGCTGTTGGGCTTGGTCACGTCCACCTCATAGTCAATGCCGGCTGCGCTGTCGAAGTTGAATGAGAAGTTCGTGAAGCCAAGGCGTTGCTGATCGCCTTTGGTACGCTCACTGAGCAGCAACAGGTGGTCGTCAGGACTCTTCATGGTGTTCACCCACAAGTCGCAGCTCATCTCCAGATGCTTGCGTATCTCGCTACCCTTCATGCGCAACACATAAAGAGCATTCTCAAATTTGTAGAGGTTGAACATGTCCGACATTTTCACTTCGCCTTTGTGGATGGTAGCATCGAAAAGAAGAGGAGCATTGAAAGAAATGTCCGCCCCGGTAATTTCAAGTTGCAGATTGTGCACCAGGTCGATATAGGCAGAAGAGCCCACAAAGCTTTCACGTGTATTCACATCGTCGGTAAACTGTCCGATAGGTTTCTTGACCCATGCCTCCACCTCGTCCATGTTGGCCTGGAAATGCTTGATGAAGTCCTGGTCAACTGGTTCCGACGTTACGTCTACCACTTGTCCGGTCACCTTTTTGCCTATCAGTTTGTCTCCATTTTTCTCCACGATTATCGTCGCATCACTCACGGAAATGGCATTGTTGGCAGGGTCAAGACACACCACTTCTTTACCTTCCGTGTTCTTCACTGTGTCGTTGTGGCGCGTATGGTCATGTCCGTAGAGTATGAGGTCGAAGCCTGGCACTTGCTCAGCCACTTTGATGGAGGCGTCTTCATCGTATTCAGGAAGCGAGATGCCGCCATTCTTTCCGGAATGGAAAAGACCGATAATCACGTCAGGACGCTCATGTTGTTTCACATAAGCCACCCACTTGCGAGCGCATCCCACCATCTCCTCAAACCGGAGACCGCTCCAAAGTTTCTTGGGCAACCAGTTGGGGATGGCTGGTGTGAGCATACCAATAACGGCAACGCGCACACCTTCCCTTTCGATTATGGTGTAAGGCTTCACATAAGGCTCACCAGAACCGGCACAGACAATGTTGGCACCCAACACGGGACAGTTGAGTTCACTAATCCATTTGTCATAGCAGTCGTGTCCTGTCTCAACGTCATGGTTGCCCACAGTTTGGGCGTCATACTTCAGATAGTTGACCACATCGGCAGCCACGTTTGTTTTCTGAGTAGCCACATAATTATAATAGTAGCATGTGGGTTGCCCCTGAAGAATGTCGCCATTCTCAAGAAGAATGAGATGTTCGCCATTCTGACGTATCTTGTTTACATAAGAACTCACCCGTGCCAATGTTCCGCTCTTGGGTTGCTGAGTGATGAAGTCCCAAGGAAAGAAACTTCCATGCACGTCGCTTGTTTCCACGACTCTTATCTTAACGGTCTTTGTCTTTGCTGTCATTGCGATGTTGAGACTTGCCAAAGCAAGGATTGTCATAATGATTCTTTTCATAAATAATAATGTGTGTGTTTAATTAAAGAAGTTCCAGCTCAGTCCAAAACGGAAAATGCTGCTGTTCACGGGATAGTGAGGCACCAGGAACGAGGCATTGCTGCCACTATTGACATGGCTCATCATCACGAAGAAGCGCGTGTGTTTCAGATTGAAGTTGACATAGGCATTGATCACTGGGAAATTGCCTACTTCCACTCTCCTCTCCCCTTCCTGCGAGGTGAACTGCCCAAGAGCAGGACTATAGTCGGGAGCATAATACTTCGTAAAGTATCGAGCGTCGGCACCCATGTCCACATCCAGCACATGCGCAATCTTGAACCGTAGGTAGAGATTGGTGTATACGTTGAGAGCAGGCAACGGAAGGGCATCGTTGTCGGTTGACTTCTGATAAGTCAGCACGTTGTCCCAATGGAGCGGTCCGAGTCGGAAGTCCTGGGCTATCAAGGCGGTGATGACACTGATGTTTTGTCCTGCCTGGCGAACGGCTACACTTTGTCCGGTGCGTCCGTCGGCAGTTATAGTGTATGACTGCCCGAGATAGGTGTAGTTCTGCAAGTTGTCATAGGCAAAACGCAAACGTGTGTTGGTGCGTTGCCATGTAAAACGCCCTTCCAGATGAGTGTGCAACGTCTTGGACAAGTCATCATTAGACCACCAGAAATGCTTGGACTGATAATGACGATAATAGAAGTTCTGATTGTCACGGTGGAAGAAAGCGTTGGCCGCCAACTGCACCGTGTCGCCCAACAGGCGGAAATTCAAGTCGGCAGTGGCATCAACACGCAGCTGGCCGGCATCCTTGCCCACGAGCCAAGCTTCGCCCATGACATTGTAGTGGAGCAACGTGCCTTCTTTCTTGGCCAGCTGTCCACCCACGCTGAGATTGTGCTCCGTGAACGAAGCATCCGTGCCGTCGGTATTGGGAAGCGTGAAATGACGCAGGTCTGACGTGGCAAAGACTTTTAATCCGGCCTTGGCCCACTTGTTGAAACCTTCGAGCAAGGCAATGGCAAATGTGTTTTTGAACGAGTAATGGTCGGTCTTGTCGTAGATACTGTCGCCCAATGCCTTACCCACTCCCTCATAAAGGTTTGCGTAATAGTTCTCCGGAGTTTCGTAAGCCTGGTATATGCGTGAATAGGTGTCAAAACGAGCTGTATGAATAAAGCTCGTCACCGGCACATACTCGGTTTTCATCCATTGGTCAGCCTCTGCCTTTTTCTTGTCTGCCGAGAGAATGCTGTCAGCTGCGGCACTGCTGTCAACCTTGATACGATGGTTTTGCAACGAATCGGAGGTATGCTCCGCCATCTGGCTCTCGTCGCCCGCTATCTTGGCATTGTCCGGACGGCCTGAAAAGGTCTGCGTCTTGTCAAACGCCTGTTCATCAAAGTCGCGGCCTTCACGCTTTGCGCGTTTACGTGCCTCTTCCTTGGCATCGGCTGCCGCATTTTCCTTCTGCGACTCCATGGCGAACTTCTTCGCCTTGATTTCTTCCTCGGTCATGGGCACCTTGCGGCTGAATCCAAGACTGTACCGATGGGTCAGGAAGATGTGAGTGTTGTTGTTGCGGTTCCAGTTGCGAGTGAGCACGGTGGGAATCTCGTTTTCCCGGTAGGACTCGTTGAAACTCTCCGGATGAGTGATGTAGTTGTCGTCGGTGATACCACCGTTTTCTGCCACTTTCTCATGATTGGTCTGGATGAGCAGATGTGCCTGATAGCGATCGCCCATATAACTGCCCCACATGGAGTAGTTGAAGTGGGACGTACTCTGATCTGCATAGAATCCGCGTCCGTAGATATAGTCGAACTTGAATCCAACACCTATGCGTTTGCCGGCATTAACGGCAAAAAGAGCCTTGAAGTGATCCTCGCCATTGGTGCGGTTGCCGCAGTTGTTATAGACAAGATTGGTGATGGGCGACAGAGTATTGGTGAAATGGAACTCATCGGGCCGAGTGACGAAGAAGTCATACGGGTGAGTAAACACAAAATCACCGTCCGTACGCCGGTCGGTGAATATGCGGTTGATGCGGGGCGACCCGAGGTTGCCGAGTGTATTGTACTCCCCTCTTCTTCCAGAAGTGAAGATAGAGTTCATGAACATGTAGTGGAGTGTGTCGGGTATGGCAGCCGTGCGGTCGCCAAAACGTTCGTCCACAGTCCAAACCTTCAGTCCTTTGGGTATTTCCTTATGTTGGCTCTGTATGCTGTCGCTTCGCCTGTTATCGCGGCGTTGTTCGGCAGAAGTAAATTCACCGTCGTCGGTCAATTGGTTGTAATCTTGCGCAGAAGCGGACATAGTAGCTCCCCAAAGCAAAGCCAATGCGAGAAGTTTTTTCATTCTAACGTATAAAGCGTAAGCAACATTCCACAACCTTGAAAGCCATGGAAGCCATGATGATGATGATGCCGACGTTGCTGTCGGACTTCATTAAGTAGAAGGCTAAGCCCACCAATGCACCCAGCATGAAAATGACGTTGAGCACATTGCGGATGCCAAAAAAGCGATCGTCTTCACGCAAGCGCTTGCGACGGCGAGGCGAAGAAGCCTGCTCCACGGCATCGTCTACGGTTTTATTTATTTCCTCTTGTGTCATATCGTTATTAAGAAGTAATTAGAGCGCGAACTTACGGTTAATATCACCGAAGATGTTGTGAACCCTGTCAATGGTCTTGCGACGGAACTTGCCGGTTATAGGAAGGAGTTTGGTGTTTTTCTTGTTCACTGCATACTCATCCGTAATCCATTCCTCAGCGCTGTAGGTTTCTTCCTTACCAGCCGTATTATACTTGTAACTGATGCGGTAAACCTTCACGTCGATGGCTCCGTCGCGACAAGTGGTAACAACAGTGTAGTTGAACAGTGTGCGGTCAAGGGAAATGAAATTGGCCTTGAACACAAGCCATTCTGACAGGCGAGACACGATGACATGCTCATGCTTGTTGACCAGCACCACCGCACTTTCCTTGGTTTTGTTATCCTGCTTGGTCATGTTAGTCATGTAGGTAAGCATGTGGTCATAAATTTCGGCAGCGGTCTTGCCCGTGCAGTTCACAGTGGTATCAAACTCCACCTTCCCGTCTACCACCTGAATAGCGCCTTTCAGATAGGGTTGATCGGCTTTTCGTTGGAGTTCCTTGGCTGTGGGAGCCTTCTGTTTCACCTGTTCGGCCTTGGCAGGTTCGGTCTGTTCGGCGGGTTTTTCCCACACGTTTTGTGCCATCATGAGTTGGGGCACAAGGAAGAATATGGATACTAAAACCTTCTTCATAGTTGAATCTTTGCTATTAAAATGTGATTATCAAATGCAAAATTACGACAAAATCTTATTATAATAGGTATAATCGCAGTGTTTAACTTTTTTTTGACTTGCCCTTGACCGCCGTTTTCCCCGTCTTGTCGAGCAGTTTCTGCATGCGCAGAATTTCATCACGATATTGGGCAGCCTGCATAAAGTCGAGTTCTTTTGCAGCCTGTTTCATGAGGCGGGTGGTGTTGGCAATGCTCTTTTCTATCTGTTCGGGCGTCATCTGCTGCACAATCGGGTCTGCCACCATGGCTTGCTGCTCCGGTTCCACATAGGCTTTGCCCACAGAGGCAGCGCCTTGTTCATCAATAGCGAGTCCTTGAGTGAGAACCGACTGCTTGAGTTCCTTTTTAATCTGCTGGGGTGTGATTCCGTGTTCAGCGTTGTAACGCAACTGTTTCTCGCGTCGGCGCATGGTTTCGTCGATGGTTAGCTGCATGCTGGCAGTGATGGTGTCTGCATACATGATGGCCTTGCCGTTCACGTTACGTGCCGCTCTGCCGACGGTCTGCGTGAGTGAGCGGTGCGAACGGAGAAAGCCTTCCTTGTCGGCATCAAGAATGGCCACAAGTGAAACCTCGGGCAGGTCAAGTCCTTCGCGCAACAAATTGACACCTACCAGCACATCGTAGACACCAGCTCGGAGATCGGCCATGATTTTCACGCGGTCGAGTGTAGCCACATCACTGTGGATGTAGTTGGCCCGCACGTCATGGTTTAGCAAGTATTCGGTGAGTTCCTCAGCCATTCGCTTAGTAAGTGTTGTGACGAGCACTCGCTCGTCGCGGTTCTTGCGGATGAGGATTTCATCCATCAGGTCGTCAATCTGGTTCTCGCTCGGCCGCACTTCAATTTCCGGATCGAGAAGTCCTGTGGGGCGGATAATCTGCTCGACAACAACGCCATCACTCTCGCGCAACTCGAAGTCGGCAGGTGTGGCACTGACATAAATCACCTGGTTGACCATTTGCTCGAACTCCTCAAACTTGAGAGGTCTGTTGTCGAAAGCAGCTGGCAAGCGGAAGCCGTATTCCACTAAGTTTTGCTTGCGTGCACGGTCACCACCATACATGGCACTGATCTGCGGCACACTCACATGACTCTCGTCAATGACCATAAGGTAATCCTGGGGGAAAAAGTCGAGCAGGCAGTAAGGGCGCTGCCCTGCGTCGCGTCCGTCGAAGTAGCGCGAATAGTTCTCAATACCCGCGCAATGACCCAGTTCCTTAATCATTTCCATGTCGTACTCCACACGTTCCTTTATGCGTTGTGCCTTGATATGGTCGCCCAATTCCTCGAAAAACGCCACTTGCTTGACAAGATCGTCCTGAATGGAACGGATGGCCAACTCGGTTTGTTCCTTAGAAGTGACAAAGAGGTTAGCGGGATAAATCTCATAGTCGTCAAACGATGCAAGCCGATGGAAGGTCACGGCATCCACCTCTTCGATGGCATCTATCTCGTCGTCCCAAAAATTCACGCGTAGCACATTCTCACTATAGGCAAGACGGATATCGACTGTGTCGCCCTTGACACGGAAATTGCCACGTTCCAGTCCCAAGTCGTTTCGCACATAGAGGGCATCAACCAACTTGCGGAGAAACACGTTGCGGTCTATGGTCTGTCCTCGCTTGATAGGTGTGACACTCTGACGCATGGCCACCGGTCCTCCCATACCATAGATGCACGACACAGAAGACACTACCACCACATCGCGCCTGCCCGACAACAATGCCGAAACAGCGCCAAGCCTCAACCGGTCAATCTCTTCGTTGATGGCAAGATCTTTCTCTATATAAGTGTCAGAAGAAGGGAGATAGGCTTCGGGCTGGTAGTAGTCATAATAGGACACATAGTATTCCACAGCATTGTTGGGGAAGAATCCTTTCATCTCCTCATACAACTGGGCAGCCAAGGTCTTGTTGTGACTGAGAATCAGCGTTGGTCTGTTCACGTTGGCAATGACATTTGCCACCGTGAAAGTCTTGCCAGAACCTGTGACGCCGAGCAACACTTGCGCACGGTCGCCGCGGTTAAGTCCCTCAGTAAGTTCGTTGATGGCCTCCGGCTGGTCGCCCGTGGGCTGGTATTTAGATGTAAGTTCGAAATGTTTCATACTTTATCATGCAAAGTTACACATTATTCTTTCACGCACAAAAGGAATCCGCCGTTTTGTTGAGCACTTCCCCATGGCAGCATGAAAGTCATCGTGTGGAAGCCTATTAACGGCATTATGACACATTGTTCAACAGCGGGTTCACTCCATACCACGAGCCCTGGCAACCGGTGCCCACGCCGTGGGCAATGAGTGTCCGAAGTGTGAGACGTGTTTTGGGTGTCCCGTCTGCAGCACACGAACGATTGGCTGAAGGTTATCGGACGAATGTAAAAGAAAGGGCGGACAGACAAGTAACCGGCATCATACGTCTGCCGACTATTTGTCCGTCCGCCCACTGTCAAATAATGTAAGCCTTCTTATTTCTTCTTGCTCACCTCGCGGAGCATCTCCTGGACAGCAGTCTTGAGCTGTTCGTCGTTGCCGTTGAGATAATCCTCTGGAGAGTTATACACTTCAATGTCAGGATGCAAAGTGTTGTTCTCGCCGTAGCGTCCGTCCATGCCCACGCATCCCACCTGAGGAATGCCGAACACCATGGTATTGTCGATAAGGCGTTCCCACCAAACGGCAGTCATCGTGCCTGCCACAGGTGCACCAATGAGTTTGCCAATGCCGAGTGTCTTGTAGACCCATGGGAAGCCATGTCCATTGCTGTAGTCATCCTCACAGATGAGCACACATGAAGGCTTTGTCCATTTATTAAACGGATCGACGCCAATTGTCTTGCCCTGAGGCACAAAGGTCTGGTATTGCTTGCCACTCAGCAGCGTGCACAAGTCATCGTGCAGCCATCCTCCACCATTGTGGCGGTCGTCCACTATGGCAGCCTCGCGGTTGCGGTTGGTATCGTTAAGCAGGTCACTGTAAACCGTGCGGAAGCTCTCGCTGTTCATCGCCTTTACGTGTACGTAGGCAAGGCGACCATGTGAAAGACTGTCCACGAGATGACGGTTGTGGTCAACCCACCGTTTGTAGAGCAAGTCGCTGAGCGCCTCTGCACCCACAGGCTTGACCTCCACTTCAAAACGCTTCTTTGTCTTGGGGTTGAACACTGCCACCCTAACCATCTTTCCGGCCTTTCCATTCAGCATAGGATAGTAGTCTGTACCTCTGAGGATAGGTTCCCCATTTATTTTCTCAATGACGCATCCTGCTGTAACCCCCGTGGGGCGAACGGCAAAAGGTCCGCGCTTGAGCACTTCCTGCACGCGCAGTCCGTCGCCTTTCCAAGTGTCATCAAAGAACAGACCGAGGTTGGCAGTCTGCTGCGGTGCAGCTCCTCCCTGGTAGCGGCCGCCCGTATGAGAAGCATTAAGTTCGCCGAGCATCTCGCTGAGCATCTCGGCAAAGTCATAATTGTTGTTGATATAAGGAAGATAGCGTTCGTAGGTCTTGCGGTAGCCTTCCCAGTCTACGCCATGCAACTTGGGGTCATAGAATTTGTCCTTCACTTCCCTCCATACATGGTCGAACATATACTGACGTTCCTGAAATGGTCTGTAATTGAACGGGGCCTCATAGCTAATGTTCTTCACCGACCGAGAGCCCACGTCATACTTTCTGATATTGCCATCGGCAAGCATATAGAGGCTCTTGAAGTCCTTGTCGGCATACATGTTTCCCCAACCAATGCCCTTCATCACAATTTCCGTGCGGTTCTCCACAAGGTCATGTTTCCATAAGTCGGCACCACCTTCAAAGGCAGCTTGATAGTAGAGTACATTGCCGTCGTTGCTCAGCACACAGTCGCCAAGACGAGAAGAGTTGACGGTCAGGCGCACGATGCGGTCACGGCAATTGTCAAGGTCAAGTTTCAGTGGTTCCTTCTTTTTGTCGTCTTTCTTGTCATCCGACTTCTTATCGGCAGCTTTTTCGTCCTTTGCCTTGGTGTCTTTCCGACTCTTCTTGTCCGACTTTTCGCCCTTCTTATCGCCGTCCTTTTTCTTGCCGTTGGCAACTTCCTTGGCACGTTCCTCTTCCTCCTTGGCCTTGCGGGCCTCGTCATAGAGGGCACGCTCTTCCTTGTTCAGTTGGAAGCGATCGTAAGCATCCTGGTCGAAGAACATCAGGTAGGCATCCTGTTCGGCACCCCAAGAACCATGGCTGCGGTATCCGGCTCGATCGCTCTTGAACAGCATAGCCTTGCCGCCCAAAGCCCATTTGGCACCGCTGTCCTTGTATCCGCTGTTGGTAAGGTTGTGTATTTCGCCATTCCCTGAAGCATTGACCAGCGCCACGTCGTCGCTCTGCCAACCGCCCTTTCCGATGTAGCTTGACAACAGCCAGCGACTATCGGGGCTCCACTCATAGTCCACGTCGCCGTCACTATAAGAGAAAATATACTTGCCGTCCATGAGCGTCCGCACCTTGTGACTCTTCACGTCAACAGCCTTCAGTGTGCCGCGGTTCTCAAGAAAGGCTATACTCTTACCGTCTGGCGAGAACAGGGGCTGGAAAGATGTCTGTTTGGAGTTGGTGAGTTGCTCTTTCTTCAGGTCGGTAGCATAAGTGAAAAGTTTCTCGTTGGCATTCTTGATGCTCGAAAGATATATCTGCCACAGACCATCACGCTCAGAGGCATAAGTAATACTGAGGCCATCGGGTGCGAAGTCTATGGAGCGTTCCTGTTCTGGCGTATCGGTCACTCGCTTGGTAGTGGCGTAGTCAACAGATGTGACATACACATCGCCATGCAGTACAAAAGCCACTTCCTTACCGTTGGGCGAAGCCTTGGCTTCGGTGGCACCGTATCGTTGCACACGCTGCACCACGTCGTCGGTAGTCAGGTCAGTAACTATCTTCACGTTTACTTTACGAGGTTTCTCTCCTTCACGCATGGTATAGAGTTCTCCATCGTAGCCAAAACAGAGGGTTCCGTCGGCTGAGGAGCTGAGGAAACGCACGGGATTCTTGGAGAAACGGGTAAGCTGGCTGGAGTTTCCACTCTCTACACTGCGCTTGAACACGTTGAACGATCCCGACTGTTCGCTCAGATAATAAAACGACTTGCCGTCCTTGGCCCAAACCGGATTGCGGTCCTCACCGGCAAAGGAGGTGAGTGTCCTATACGTATTGCCTTGCTGGAGCCAGATGTCACGGGTGATGGGTGACTGATGGTGCTTGCGCCAGGTATCCTCATACCCTTTCTTGTCATGATAGAGCACATCTCCCTTCTTGTTGATAGAAATGTCGTCCATGTTGACAGCACTGAAGAGACGGGGACGTCCGCCGTGAATACCTACCCGATAAATCTGGTAGAAGTCACTTCCGGGAAAATAGGAAGAGTTTGCCACAGGCATGATAGAGGCCTTGTAAAGAATGGTGGTGTCGTTGAGAAAAGCCGTGGGCACTTCACCCGCACTATGGGTGGTCAAACGGCGTGGCGCTCCGCCCTCGCGAGCTATAACCCACACATCGAGTCCACCCTTGCGGTTTGAGGCAAAAGCTATGTGCTTGCCGTCAGGACTCCACACCGGATAGGAATCATAGGTAGACTGTGTTGTGAGTTGTGTGGCCCTTCCTCCCTCGGAAGGAACCGTAAACAAATGGCCCATATAGGAGAAGGCAATGGTCTTGCCGTCGGGCGAAATTGCGCAGTGACGCATCCATAGCGGACTATCCTGTGCCGAAGCGGTTAGGGTTACGGCAAACAGGGCTGCCGAAAGAAATAACTTCTTCATGTGTATGGTTCGTGAATTATTGATGGATTACTCTTGCGTGATATAAAATCTGGTGCAAGGATTGTTATTCATAGAATATTGATAACAAACAAGTTAATATAAAATAGAGAAATAAAGTGTTTAGACATCAAAGACCATTTCCTCATTGGTGAGATAACTCTCCGGGAACACTTGGCGGGCATCGGCAAGCAGTTCATCCTCATTGTCATAGCGGGCAGAATAGTGTCCGAGGAGAAGTTTGCCCACATGAGCGTCTTTCGCCACCTGTGCTGCCTGTGCTGCCGTAGAGTGATAGTAGAGCTTGGCTCGAGCTATGTCGCGCGAGTG
This sequence comes from uncultured Prevotella sp., assembly GCA_905198745.1. Lineage (GTDB taxonomy): Bacteria > Bacteroidota > Bacteroidia > Bacteroidales > Bacteroidaceae > Prevotella. Next base: position 19,944 of record CAJKDU010000019.1, read on the forward strand.
ATAGGTGCTTTCATGATAAAGCGTTGACACGCCCTCCACCTCTTCATGAAGCCCGGGCATATAGCGCGTGTCGGAACAATAGGCATAGGCCCGTGGCTGGTCGGCAGGCTCTACCAATCGGGCATTGGCTATCACCTCGCCATCGGGTGTGGTCCAGTCTGCCCCCAACTTGATGTTCTGTATCTGACTGATTGGAATCTCATAGCAGTCGATCATGTCGCGACGGATATGTGGCAGCGATGGTTTCTCGCGGAAAAGGTAACCACAGCAGGCAATGCGATGCTGCAAGGGTATGGTCTCCACGGTGAGACTCTTGTCTTCATAGGCAACGGCTTTCCGGGTAGTGTCCACGGCATGAAATTCCACCTTGAAGTCAAGTCCCTGGCAGAAGAGTGAAATCATGCTGTCGAGCATGGGACCCAATTCTGCCGGTCCATAGACACTAAGTTTGGCGGTGCGTCCCAACATGCCGAAAGTGGAAATCATGCCGATTAGTCCGAAACAGTGGTCACCATGAAGGTGGGAAATGAAGACGGCACTGATTTTGGTAAAGCGTATGCGAGAACGGCGCAACTGTATCTGCGTACCCTCTCCGCAGTCCATCATAAAGAGTTTGCCCCTCACCTCCACCACCTGTGATGAGGCATAATGGCGGAGCGTTGGCAAGGCACTCCCACAACCGAGAATATGTACTTTGAATGGTTCCATTGTCTAATTAAGGGTGGGCAACAGGCCAGAAGCGTCACTTCAACGGAACTGCCGCTGCCCCAATCGGACAGACCGGCAGTCCTGTTGTGAGCCACAGGCCAATGCCATATCATTTTTGTCTCTTGTAGGCAAAGATGCCTGTCTTGTTCTCCAGATAGAGCGAGTCGGCTCCCAGCATGTCAATGCGGAAAGTGTCGGCATTGAGGAGCAGTTTGCCGTTATATATGCGCCATGAAGTGTAAGGATGGCTTTCTGCTTTGACGAACGACTCCACTTGTCCACCTTCCTGAATCTCGAAGTTCTTGTCTATGCTTGTCCACTTGCCAAGCAACGTGGTCAGGTTGATGACAGAACGCGCCTCGTTCTCGCCATCGGCGTTTTTCACGGCATAGACAGCCAGCCGGTCGCCCGCCATGAGTCCACCTTGAACGGTACTCTCGTCGTCCATGTTGATTAGATAGTTGAGGGTGTCGCCATTATTGGTCACGAGTTCAAGCGAATGCATGCCTGAACCTTCACCGCACACACCATACACAGTACTGTCACTGTCGTCTACAAAAGTTTGCGTGGAGTCGGAGTCCTGCGCCTTGCCGGTCTTTCCGTCGTGGCAAGCTGCCAGCAGAAAGGCAGCCATTGCAATCAAATAGAATATCTTTCTCATGGTTCCAGTTGTTTTAATGTGTTATATTCAATAGTCAAGAAGAAGCCCAATATCAGCCCAATGTCTTCTTAGCCTCGTTCCAAAGAGAATCCATCTCTTCGAGCGTCATCTCCGTGAGGGGCTTACCAGCCTTGATGGAATGGTCTTCTATGTAGTCGAAACGTTTGCGGAACTTGCGGTTGGTCTTCTCGAGTGCATTGTCGGGATTAAGGTGATAGAGGCGTGCCGCATTGATGACACTGAACAGGAAGTCGCCCAGTTCTTCTGTGGAACGTTCCTTGTCGCCACGTTTCAGTTCTTCCTCCAGTTCTCCAAGTTCCTCGCGCACCTTGTCCCAAACGTCATCCTTGTCTTTCCAATCAAAGCCCACGTTGCGGGCCTTGTCCTGCATGCGGTAGGCCTTGATGAGACTGGGCAACGCGGAGGGCACACCGGAGAGCACGCGCTCATTGCCGTCTTTCTCCTTGAGTTTTATCTGTTCCCATTTCTCAAGCACTTGCTGTGCGGTAGTCGCGGTCTGAGCATCACCGTCGGCTGCCGTTTCGCCATAAGGCAACGGCTTGGGTTCGGGTGCTCCCACCTGTGAGGGATGGTATACATGGGGATGGCGAAAGATGAGTTTGTCAGCTTCCTTGAGGCACACGTCGGCTATGTCAAAGTCTTCCTGCTCCCTTCCGAGTATGGCATAGAAGATGACGTGCTCCAGCACGTCGCCCAATTCCTTGCAAATGTTCTTCGTGTCGTTGTTGGCCAAGGCATCGCACAATTCGTAAACCTCCTCAATAGTGTTGGGCCTCAAGCTCTCATAGGTTTGCTTGCGGTCCCACGGGCACTTCACGCGAAGCGTGTCAAGCACGTCGAGTAAGCGTCCGAAAGCCTTCAGTTTTTCTTCTCTTGTATGCATAGTAAGCATGTATTTCATCAATTAATAGTGCAAATGTACATCATTTCCGTGAATTTTAAGTAACTTTGCAGCGTTTTAATTAGATAATTATAGATAATAAACACATACAGACATGGAATTAGCAAGTAAGTATGACCCAAAAGAAGTGGAGTCGAAATGGTATCAGTACTGGCTTGACAACAAGCTTTTCAGTAGCAAACCCGACGGACGTGAACCCTACACCGTCGTCATTCCGCCGCCAAATGTGACCGGCGTGCTCCACATGGGACACATGCTCAACAATACAATCCAAGACATCCTCGTGCGCCGTGCACGCATGGAAGGCAAGAATGCCTGCTGGGTGCCCGGCACTGACCACGCCTCTATCGCCACTGAAGCCAAAGTGGTGAACAAGTTGGCGCAGCAAGGCATCAAGAAGACAGACCTCACACGCGACGAATTTCTCAAGCATGCCTGGGACTGGACACACGAGCACGGAGGCATTATCCTCAAGCAGTTGCGCCGTCTGGGTGCCAGTTGCGACTGGGACCGCACTTCGTTCACGATGGACGAGACACGCTCGAAGGCTGTCATCCACGTGTTCTGCGACCTCTACAAAAAGGGACTTATCTATCGCGGCGTGCGCATGGTCAACTGGGACCCCAAGGCCCAGACCGCGCTCTCTGACGAAGAGGTTATCTACAAGGACGAGCACTCCAAGCTCTACTATCTGAAGTATCGTGTGGTGGAAAGCGACTGCCAACAGGTGGACGAGGGCAATGTGATGCACAAGGACGACAAGGGATACTATGCAGTGGTAGCCACCACACGTCCGGAAACCATCATGGGCGACTCTGCCATGTGCATCAACCCCGACGATGTGAAGAACACATGGCTCAAGGGCAAGCACGTCATCGTGCCGCTCGTGGGTAGAGAGATTCCCGTAATCGAGGATTCTTACGTAGATATTGAGTTCGGTACAGGCTGTCTGAAGGTGACTCCTGCACACGATATCAACGACCACGCACTTGGACTGAAACACGGGCTGGAGACTATCGACATCTTCAATGACAACGGAACCATCTCTGAAGCAGCCGGCATGTATGTGGGCATGGACCGCATGGACGTGCGCAAGCAGATTGCCATAGACCTGGAAAAGGCCGGACTCATGGAGAAAGTGGAAGACTATAATAATAAGGTAGGATTCTCGGAGCGCACCAACGTGCCCATAGAGCCCAAGCTCTCCACACAGTGGTTCCTCAAGATGCAGCACTTTGCCGACATTGCCCTTGCTCCAGTGATGGACGACGACATACAGTTCTATCCTTCAAAATACAAGAACACCTACCGTCACTGGCTGGAGAACATCAAGGACTGGTGTATCAGCCGACAGCTGTGGTGGGGACACCGCATTCCCGCCTACTACTTCCAGGCTGCCGACGGCAAGCGCAGCTTCGTGGTGGCAGAGACTGCCGACGAGGCCCTCGCTGAGGCACAGAAGGTGAATCCGGGTGTGAAAGCCGAAGACCTGGAACAGGACAGCGACTGTCTCGACACGTGGTTCTCTTCATGGTTGTGGCCTATCTCGCTGTTCGACGGCATTGAGCATCCCGACAACGAGGAGATCAACTACTACTATCCAACTGCCGACCTCGTGACAGGTCCGGACATCATCTTCTTCTGGGTGGCACGTATGATTATGGCAGGCTACGAGTATCGCGGACAGATGCCTTTCAAGCACGTGTATTTCACGGGCATTGTGCGCGACAAGCTGGGACGCAAGATGTCGAAGAGTCTGGGCAACTCACCCGACCCCATCATGCTCATCGACAAGTTCGGCGCTGACGGCGTGCGCATGGGCATGATGCTCTCGGCTCCTGCCGGCAACGACATCCTTTTCGACGAGAGCCTTTGCGAGCAGGGACGCAACTTCAACAACAAGATATGGAACGCCTTCCGACTGGTGAAGGGATGGCAGGTGGCTGAGGGCGAACAACCCGAAGCCTGCAAGATTGCCGTGGAATGGTTCTCTGCCAAACTGAAGACAGTGAACGCTGATGTGAACGACCTCTTCAAGAAGTACCGCATATCCGAGGCCTTGATGGCTGTCTACCGCCTGTTCTGGGACGAGTTCTCAAGCTGGTATCTGGAGATGGTTAAGCCTGCCTATGGCTCACCTATCGACCAAAAGACTTACGATGCCACACTCCATTTCTTCGACCTGTTGCTCAAGATGCTCCATCCGTTCATGCCTTTCATCACCGAGGAACTCTGGCAGCACCTCTACGACCGCAAGGAGGGCGAAAGCATTATGCGCGAAAGACTCGACATTGCCGCTCCTACAGCTGACGACGAGAAACTCGTGGCCAACATAGAGAGTGTGAAGCAGATTGTCAGCAACGTGCGCACGGTGCGCAACCAGAAGAACATTGCCCAGAAGGAAGCACTCGAACTGATGGTTATCGGCAAAGACGACTACAAGCAGTTCGACTCCGTGGTGAGCAAGATGGGTAATCTGAAGAGCATCACCGTGGTGGACGAGAAGCCTGCCGGCTCTGCCCAGTTCATGGTGGGCACCGACGAATTCTGCGTGCCCCTCGGCGCACTCATTGACGTGGATGCCGAAATTGAGAAGCAGGAAGCTCAGCTCAAGCACCTCGAGGGTTTCCTCGCCGGTGTGATGAAGAAACTCTCCAACGAGAAGTTCGTGGCTCATGCTCCCGAAGCCGTGGTGGCTCTGGAACGCAAGAAGCAAAGCGACTCTGAGGAGAAGATTGCTGCGCTCAAGGAGTCGCTGGCCGAGCTGAAGAAGCAGAAGTAACCAAGACTCAAAGATAAGGAACAAGACAAAAAGGGAGTGAAAGGAGTGAGAACGCCAACTGCGCGTCATTCTTTTCGCTCCCTCTTTTCTTCCATGAGCAATGCTTGCCTGGAAACACCTTTTCACATTACGACCGGCAGGTCATTACGGGCCTCCTACACATAACCAACCTTCAACAACTCAAATCAATGAAACACATCCTTTTACTACTCATCGTCCTTGCCGCCTTGACTTCGTGCAGTTCTTCTTCGGGTTCGGACAATCCTGACCCTACTCCACCTGCCGACATCGTGGAGCCAGACGTGGCTGAAACCACGGTCATCGTCTACATGCCCTACACCGGGCCAGTGGACGAACTCACTTCCTTCCTGCAGAACAACCTCACCCAGATGCGCAATGTCATCCGCGCGCAAAAGGGTATGGGCAACGACAAGGTGGTGGTGTTCGTCAGCACGAGCAAACAAACATCACATCTCATACAATACCATTACAGTAGACTGAACAACGTGGTGGTGAGCGACACACTGCGCACGTTCGACAACAGCCAACTCGACTTCACCTCGTCCGAACTCATCCGGCAGATAGCCACCCTTGCCAAGACTGCCGCACCAGCCAATGACTATGCCATGATCATCGGATGCCATGCCATCGGTTGGGTGCACAAAGACAAGATTAACGGTGTTTTCACACGGAGTTTCGGCGGAAATGGAGACAACAACTATATCATGGAAAACGAATGCCTGCCAAAGGGACTTGCCGCAGCCGGCATCGGAAAACTGAAATACCTCGTGTTTGACGACTGCTACATGGCCAACATCGAAACAGCCTACGAGCTGCGGTCGTGCACGCACAAGCTCATTGCCTCCACCTGCGAGATTATGGTAGACGGACTGCCCTACACGACCATGTTCCAGCATCTGCTCGGCACACCGGACTATCAAGCCGTCATCACAGCCTTTGGCAACTTCTATTCGCAAAACAGCAATCCTTACGGAACGCTCTCCCTCATAGACTGCGACCAACTTGAAGCCTTTACACATGTGATGAAAAGAGTGAACACGGAAACCGCAGCCCTCGAAGCAAGCGAGGTGAGCACGGTCCAGCGTTTCGACGGATACAACCATGCCGTGTTCTATGACCTGGGTGACTACATAGCCCACAGATGTAAAGGCAACACCGACCTCCTCGGTCAAGCCAATGCAGCCCTGTCGCTGCTGGTGCCCTACAAGACGAATACCGCCCGCTACTACTCTGCCACATCACGTGGAGCACACGACATCAAGGCCTATAGTGGCATATCCTGTAGCGACCCGAGCCTTAACGGAGCCATCCAGAAAGACAAACTGCTCACCGAATGGTGGCAAGCCACTCATTGAAACAAGCAAATGCTGCAAGACTTGGGGGTATCCGCAAGTAGAGACGGTGGTTATTTCTGATTGATGAAACAAACTGAAAGCAAGTCCCTCCATTGCTCGGGCTCGCCCTCTTGCTGCCTTGCCGAATGAACGCTCTTTCGCGCGCACGCTCGCAGGAAAAGTTTTTCGTTTTTTCACCACTATCTATCACTTTTCCTGTTATTTTACACTATTCAACTGACTGCAAGCGAGATAGATAGAGTGATAGATGAGTGATAGATGCAAAATATCCATCACTCATCTATCACTAATTCACCATTTGTCAAGTTCGAGTGGAATGCCCAAAATCAGTCCTGGTGTTAGGGCACTCATTGCCCACGGCTGTGGCACTGAATGCCCAGGCTGTGGGACCAAGCCTAAGTGAGCTACTCACACATCTTTAGTCTGCCATTAACAAGTCGTTAACGGGCCACTAACACATCATAAATCTACAGATAACTGCGTTTTAACATGTTTGTTCTGAGATGTAGAGAGGATGGTCTTGGTAAGTTTTGCGGCTTATCAAAAAGCGGGCAGAAAGCCTTCTCAACCAGACACTACGCCATCAGCGTGCCACTTCTAAAACGCAGACGTTTCTGCGACATGCCACTTACCTATCGCAAGTCGTACACTTAGCATCCGTAAGTCGTACACTTGCGCCCCGTAAGTCGCCTACTTACAACAGACAAGTAAGCGGTCGGTAATCAGAAGGAATAAGAGAAGCCCAACGAAGCATACTCCTTGAACTGCCAGTAGCCATGATGGGCGTCACGCTTGGTGCCGTCGTCGAAGCGCGGATAGACAAAGAGGTTGGATGAAATATATCGGTTGAAACTGAAGGTAAACGTATTTTCCCACTCCAGTTCCGAACGCTCGTAGGTAGTGTATCCGTAAAGGCGGGTCTTCCACTTCAGGTTGTCGAGCAACTGCCACGTGAGGTCGGCGGTAAACTCCGAACCATAGTCGTTGAGCGTATGCTTGCCCTCGTCAATGCCATAGCGGGTGGCCAACTGCTTGCGCTCCACGAATTTGAAGTTGTAAGCCAGCGGAGCCAAGTGCACATTGCCCTTCAGTTTTCCCTTCAACCAATTCACATTGTAGTCCATACCGATAGAGAGGTTGGAGTTGAGCGGCGAGAGAAAAGCCGAATAAACGCGAGGGTCATTGCTGCGGTATCCCTTGGCAAACTGCGTATAGGTGATCCATTGCACCGTGTAATACCAGTGCTTGGTGGCCTGAAGGCCCAGTTTGGTGGTATAGCGAATCAAGTCTTCCGAGGTCTTGATGGTGTGGAGCGAGTCGCTGCGCGAGTTCTGGAAGCCCAGTTTGAGTTCCAGTTTGTTGTCCCACTTCACTCCCTGCTTCGTGTTGTAATTGGCTTGCAGGGTAACGTTTCCCACCATAGAATAATTGCTTTCGCCGCCCTTATACCAGTTGCCCGACACACAATTCTGCATCAACTGCAAATAATAGTCGCCTGAGATGTGCCAGAAGTTAGGTCTGCGCACCAGCACGTCCACCTGCGCCACACTCGGTTCGATAGGCGCTGGAGCCACCTTGTCGACCAAGTCAACCTTGTGGCGCACAGGCGCTTCCACTTCACGGGTGGGTGCACCCGTCTGGAGAAGGCGTTTCTCTGAATTGGTAATAAGGTCAGGGCGTGTAAGATAGATGTGGAGCAAAGCTGAATCTACGGCGGCGCCAAGCAAGGAGGTCGAAAAAGCACTGCCGCCCTTGAGCCGAAGAGCATCCGAGGCAATATGGTGATAAAAGGTGGGCGGCCCAAACAACTGCCCCATCCGTTCGGCATCCAAAGCCACCTGGGAGAGGTCAACATGGGAAGAATCGAGCCGTTGGCCGAACACCGTGAGCGAGTCTACATAACGTGTCACCCACGACAAATCCTTCTTGCCAGACTGCAATGACGGACGATGCGTGCGTGGATGCGCCATCATCCAAAGCGGAGACGACAAACAGACAAACAATATATAATATAGAAGATGTTTCATTCCTAATCTCTTTAACCGATGCAAAGGTAAACATAAAAATCGGAAATTATGCTTGCCTATATCACAAAAATGTAGTAATTTTGCCACTTGATAGTGTGTAGACCCCATTGGGCATGCACAACAACAGATTGATAATCAATTAAAACAAAGAATAATCGTGGCAGAAACAAAGTACATCTTCGTCACTGGTGGTGTGGTTTCCTCGCTTGGTAAGGGAATCATTTCTTCATCAATCGGCAAGCTCCTTCAGGCAAGGGGTTACAAAATCACAATTCAGAAGTTTGACCCGTACATCAACATTGACCCGGGAACCCTCAACCCCTACGAGCACGGTGAGTGCTATGTAACGGTAGACGGCATGGAGACCGACCTTGACCTCGGCCACTATGAGCGTTTTACCGACATTCAGACCACCAAGGCCAACTCGCTGACCACAGGCCGCATCTACAAGGCCGTCATCGACAAGGAACGCCGAGGTGACTATCTGGGCAAGACTATTCAGGTGATACCCCACATCACCGATGAAATCAAACGCAACGTCAAACTGCTCGGACAGAAGTATGACTATGACTTTGTCATTACTGAAATCGGCGGAACCGTGGGCGACATCGAGTCGACACCTTTCCTCGAAGCCATCCGTCAGCTCAAGTGGGAAATGGGCAACCGCGCTGTTTGCGTTCACCTCACCTATGTGCCCTACCTCAAGGCAGCCGGCGAGCTCAAGACCAAACCTACACAGCACTCCGTGAAGGAACTCCAGAGCATCGGCATCCAGCCCGACATTCTTGTGCTCCGTACGGAAAAGCACTTGGGCGACGGCATTCTGAAAAAGGTGGCAGCCTTCTGCAATGTGGCACAAGACTGCTGCATACAGAGCGAAGACCTGCCGAGTATCTATGAAGTGCCCGTGAACATGCAGAAGCAGGGTCTCGACTCTGCCATCCTGAAGAAGATGGGGCTTGAAGTGGGACAGACTCCAGAACTGGGTCCCTGGAAGAAATTCATTGAGCGCCGCAAGAACGCCACCAAGGAAGTGCACATCGGGCTGGTGGGCAAATACGACCTGCAGGATGCCTACAAGAGTATCCGTGAGGGACTCTCACAGGCTGGCACCTACAACGACCACAAGACAGTGCTCACCTTCATCAACTCCGAAAAGCTCACCGACGACAACGTGGCAGAAATGCTCAAGGGCCAGGACGGCATTGTCATTTGCCCGGGATTCGGCCAGCGAGGCATTGAAGGCAAAATCGTGGCTGCCAGGTACACCCGCACACACGACATTCCCACCTTCGGCATCTGTCTCGGTATGCAGATGATGGTCATCGAGTTCGCACGCGACGTGCTCGGCTATGCCGACGCCAACAGCCGCGAAATGGACGAGAAGACCGAACACAACGTGATCGACATCATGGAGGAACAGAAGAACATCACCAACATGGGCGGCACGATGCGCCTCGGTGCTTACGAATGCGTGCTGAAACAAGGTTCACGCGTGTTCGACATTTATAAGAAAGAACACATACAGGAGCGCCACCGCCACCGCTACGAGTTCAACAACGACTACCAGGCCGAATACGAGAAAGCCGGCATGAAGTGTGTGGGCCGCAACCCTGAAAGCGACCTCGTGGAGATTGTAGAGATACCGAGCCTCAAGTGGTACATCGGCACACAGTTCCACCCCGAATACCAGAGTACGGTGCTCAATCCTCACCCACTCTTCCTCGATTTCGTGAAAACCGCCATCGAGAACCAGAAAAAGTAAGAACAAACACAAAAGAGTAAAAAGACGTAAATGGATAAGAACACAATCCTGGGCTTCGTGCTCATAGCTGCCGTGCTCATCGGTTTCAGCTGGTACAACCAGCCTTCTTCCGAAGAACTCGCCGCCCAGGCCAAGCAGGACTCCATAGAGGCCATGGCCAAGCAGAAGCGCAGCGAGATGGCAAAGGCTGAGAAGCTGGCTGCCGAACAGAAGCGACAGAGCCAAATGGCAGCGGCTGCTACAGACACCACTGCCCTCTTCTATAAGAACCTCAACGGAAAGAACCAGGACATCAAACTGGAAAACAGCAAGTTGAAGCTCTTTGTCTCAACCAAGGGTGCAACAGTAAGCAAAGCCGTCATCAAAGGTTTTAAGGACTGCAACGGCAATGCCGACGTGACCCTCTTCGAGGGAAAAGACCAGAGCCTGAAGTATATGTTGGCAGGCAAGAATGCCAACATCATCACCTCAGACCTCTACTTCACTCCTTCGGCAGTAACTGCCAACTCCGTGACCCTCACTGCCGAGGCTGCGCCCGGACAGACACTCGTGGTGCGCTACAGTCTCGGCAAGGACTACATGCTCCATGCCTCCATTCAAGCCAATGGAATGAGCGGTTTCTTCGCTCCCAACTACAACAAGATGGACATCGAGTGGACAGACCGTGCCCGTCAGCAGGAGAAAGGATTCACCTTCGAGAACCGTTACGCCACACTGACTTATAAGGAGAAGGACGCCGGTACGGACTATCTGAGCGAAACCAAGGAAGAGACCGACAAGAACATCGAGGAGGCACTCGACTGGGTAGCATTCAAGAACCAGTTCTTCAGTGCTGTGATGATATCGAAGGACGACTTCGCCTCGGGCGCACAACTCACCAGTATTCCACAGGAAAAAGGCTCCGGCTATCTCAAGGCATACGGAGCAAAGATGAAGACCGCTTTCGACCCCACAGGACAGAAACCTTCCGAGTTTGAGTTCTACTATGGACCGAACGACTTCCGCAAGCTGATGGCAGTAGAGAAGGAAAGCACCTTCGGCAAGGATCTCAACATGCAGCGCCTGGTGTATCTGGGTTGGCCATTGTTCCGCATCATCAACCGCTGGTTCACGCTCTATGTCTTCGACTGGCTTACAGCCCTGAACATCAACATGGGTATCGTGCTCATTCTCATCACCCTGCTACTCAAAGCCATTACCTACCCATTGGTAAAGAAGAGCTACATGAGCAGTGCCAAGATGCGTGTGCTGAAGCCGAAACTCGATGAGGCTACCAAGCAATATGACAAGCCGGAAGATGCCATGCAGAAGCAGCAGGCCATGATGTCGCTCTATGCACAGTATGGCGTAAGCCCCCTCTCGGGATGTTTGCCCATGCTCATCCAGATGCCTATCTGGATTGCCATGTTCAACTTTGTGCCTAACGCCATCCAGCTCCGAGGCGAGAGTTTCCTTTGGATCAAGGATCTCTCCACCTACGATCCCATTTGGGAATGGAACACTAACATCTGGCTCATTGGCGACCACCTGAGCTTGACCTGTATACTGTTCTGTGTGGCCAACGTGCTCTACTCATGGATGACCATGCGCCAGCAGCGTGACCAGATGGTGGGCCAGCAGGCAGAACAGATGAAGATGATGCAGTGGATGATGTTCCTCATGCCTGTCATGTTCTTCTTCATGTTCAACGACTACAGTGCCGGTCTGAACTTCTACTACTTCGTGTCACTGTTCTTCTCGGCAGCCATCATGTGGTTGCTCCGCAAGACCACCAACGACGAGAAACTGCTCGCCATATTGGAGGCAAGATATAAGGAGAACAAGGCCAATCCAAAGAAGGTGAGCGGACTGGCCGCCAGACTGGAAGCCATGCAGAAGCAGCAGCAAGAGATGATGCGCAAACGCGAAGAACTCGACCGCAAGAAAAGAGGATTGTAATATTATTAGCATAATTGTGAAGGGTCGGCCTTATACAGGTGCCGACCCTTCCCTTTTTCCTATAACAAATCTTTCTGTCCCTGTCTCGGCAAGGACAAATTCCAAGAACACATTTATAATAATTACCAAATAATCATTTAAGACAGTGAACAAAGCATTAGCTATTGCCGCAGCCATGGCCATGAGTTGCGGCATACCGGCCGAGGCACAAAACGATGTGAACATCGGCAAGAGCAATATCACGCTCAAAAGTGACCTGATGACACCGGAAGCACTTTGGGCAATGGGCAGAATTGGCGCTGTTGTGCCATCGCCCGACGGCAAACAGGTGGTCTACCAAGTAGGCTACTACAGTGTGAAGGAAAACAGAGGCCATCAAGTAATATGCGTGATGGATGCCAACGGCAAGAACCAACGCCAACTTACCACCAGTGCCAAGAACGAGACCGACCCTGCCTGGATTGAGGGTGGCAAGCGCATCGCCTATCTCCACGAAGGACAAGTGTGGTCCATGCTGCCCGACGGCACAGACCGCAAGCAGCTCTCGCACGAGAAGAATGGCGTGGAGGGATTCATCTTCTCGCCCGACGGTACCAAAGTTATACTCATCCAATCTCTCCCCTACCACAACATCATCAAGCAGAATCCTGCCGACCTGCCCAAGGCTACCGGCAGACTGGTCACTGACCTGATGTTCCGCCATTGGGACCACTATGTGGAAAGCATACAGCATCCTTATGTGGCAGAGGTTACAGCAGACGGCATCAAGGAAGGCAAAGACATGCTTGAGGGTGAACCCTACGAATGCCCCATGGAACCGTTTGGCGGCATAGAGCAACTGACATGGAGCCCCGATTCCAAACAGGTGGCTTACACTTGCCGCAAGAAGACAGGACGTGACTATGCCATCTCTACCGACTCCGACATTTATCTCTATGACACAACCTCGGGCAAGACCCGCAACCTGTGTAAGCCTGCCGGGTTTGTGGCTCCCGAAGTAGACGCGACCAAGTCGATGAAGAACCAGTCCATCAACGACAAATCGATGATGCAATACAATATGGGCTACGACACCAATCCACAGTTCTCGCCCGACGGCAAGTATGTGGCTTGGCAAAGCATGGCACGCGACGGTTACGAAAGCGACCGCAATCGCCTCTGCGTATTCAATCTTGCTAACGGAGAGAAAACCTACGTAACCGAGAAGTTCGACTCAAACGTAGATGCCTTCTGCTGGAACAGTGACTCGAAGAGTTTCTTCTTCACAGGCGTATGGCACGGATGCGAGAATATCTACCGCACCAACCTCGCCGGCGATGTGCACCAAATCACCGAAGGATGGCACGACTACGGGTCAATAGCACTGCTGGGCAAAGGCAAACTCCTGGCCACCCGTCATTCCATGACCGTACCTGACGACATTTATGTGGTGACACCAGGTAAGGACAAGAAAGGAAAAGAAGAACAAGTGACATTCGAGAACAAGCATATCCTCGACCAACTTGCCTTGGGCAGCGTGCAACAACGTTGGGTAAAGACCACAGACGGCAAGGAAATGCTCGTGTGGATAGTGCTTCCACCTCACTTCGACGCCAACAAGAAATATCCTACCCTGCTCTTCTGCGAAGGCGGCCCACAGAGTCCTGTGAGCCAGTTCTGGAGTTACCGTTGGAACATGCAGATTATGGCAGCACAGGGCTACATTGTGGTTGCTCCCAACCGACGCGGCCTTCCGGGCTTCGGATCGGAGTGGAACGAAAAGGTGAGCGGAGACTGGACTGGTCAGTGTATGAACGACTACCTCACCGCCATAGACGATGCCTGCACGCTGCCTTATGTAGACAAAGAGCGTCTGGGGTGTGTGGGAGCCAGCTTCGGCGGCTTCTCCGTTTACTACCTGGCAGGTCATCATGACAAGCGCTTCAAGTGCTTCATTGCCCACGACGGAGCCTTCAACCTTGAGTCTATGTATACAGACACAGAAGAAGAGTGGTTCAGCAACTGGGAGTATGAGGATGCCTACTGGAACAAAGACTTGAGCGCAGCTGCCAAGCGCACCTACGACAACTCTCCCCACAAATTCGTTGACAAATGGGACACACCAATACTCTGCATCCACGGAGAGAAAGACTACCGCATCAATGCCAATCAGGGAATGGGAGCCTTCAATGCAGCCCGCATGCGCGGCATCCCTGCAGAGCTTCTCATCTTCCCCGACGAGAACCATTGGGTACTCAAACCACAGAACGGTATCTTGTGGCAGCGCACCTACTTCAACTGGCTCGACCGTTGGCTCAAGAACTGATTCCCCAAGTAACTGTTTAACAAAAAGATAAAATGACACAAGCAATTAAACAAAAGCTGAGCGACTCAAAAGCCGCTCGCTGGACAGCCCTCATCATCGTGAGTTTCACAATGATGTTCGGCTACTTCTTCACCGACGTAATGTCTCCACTTGAGCCACTGCTGACAGCAGCCAAAGATGCCGATCCGTTAGGGTTGGGATGGACTTCAGACGAGTATGGTTTCTTCTCGGGAGCATACGGCTATTTCAACGTATTCCTGTTGCTGCTCTTCTTCGGCGGCATCATCCTCGACAAGTTCGGCATCCGCTTTACAGGTATCATGTCTACCGTACTCATGTTTGTCGGTGCCCTGGTGAAATGGTACGCCGTTGGACATGATTTCCCCGGAACCGTAGACGTTCCCTTCTTCGGCAACTACCAGACGCAGGTTGTGATGGCAGCCCTCGGCTTTGCCATCTATGGCGTGGGATGCGAGATTGCCGGTATAACCGTTAGCAAGGTTATCGTGAAATGGTTTACTGGTCACGAACTCGCCCTTGCCATGGGACTCCAGGTAGCCTTGGCACGTATCGGCACAGCCGGTGCCCTTGCCTTCTCTCTGCCATTCGCAAAATGGATGGGCGGCGTGTCCGCATCCGTAGGACTTGGTGCAGCCATGCTCTGTGCTGGCGTTATCGCATTCATTGTCTACTGCGTAATGGACAAGCGCGAAGATGCTTCGGCTGCAGCCGTACAGTCAGAACCAGAGGAAGGTTTCAAGTTCAGCGATCTCAAGGGACTTCTGTCTAATGTAGGCTTCTGGTATGTGGCTATACTCTGCCTGATGTTCTACGCAGGTGTATTCCCCTTCCTGAAGTTCGCCACCAAACTCATGGTGTTCAAGTATGGTGTTGACTCCAGCGTGGCAGGACTCATCCCGGCCATGCTTCCCTTCGGCACAATCTTCCTCACCCCGTTCTTCGGCAGCATCTACGACAAGTATGGCAAGGGAGCCACTTTGATGATTATTGGCAGCGCACTGCTGACCCTCGTCCACGTAGTGTTCGCTCTTCCTATGGGTTCATGGGTAGTAGCCATTGCCGCCATGATTGTGCTCGGCATAGCGTTCGGCCTCGTGCCGTCTGCCATGTGGCCATCCGTTCCAAAGATTATCCCTATGAAACTGCTCGGCACAGCCTATGCCTTGATATTCTATATTCAGAATATTGGTCTGGCACTCGTACCTGTGTGGATTGGCAAGGTGAACCAGGCAAATACCGCTGCCGACGGGACCATTGACTACACACAAACCATGACCATCTTTGCCGGCTTTGGGGTGATAGCCATTGTCATCGCCCTGCTCCTGCTCATGGAAGACAAGCGCAAAGGATATGGACTTCAAAAGCCCAACATCAAGTAAAGACATATTAGCACAATAGTGAACAATAGTTCACGAGGCTATCAAAAGAGAGAAATCCGGGATTAGGAGTAGTTCTGTATATTCTGGATTCCCCTAAAAGTGAAAAGGAGAACCATCCGCATAGGACCGTTCTCCTTTTCTTTTTTATCTTCTATACAGAAGATACTTATTTCTGGTGCTGTTCACGCAGCAAGTCGTTGACTGTCTTCACAGGGTTGAACGTAGAAAGTGGAACCTCCACAAACACCGTGTTCCAGTCGCTCATGGCTCCGTTCCATAATCCTGGAAGCTCGAGTGCCTTGAGTTCACGTCCGTTCTTACTCTTATTGCTGATAAAGCCTGTAGACTTGTCAACGTATTCGGGCAAATCATATTTGTTGCCCTTGTAGTCCTTGAAGGCACATACCAAGTCAACGGGATTGAAATGAGTGCCCTCGGTGAACATCTTCATATATTCCTTGTTGTTCTTGTCTATCTGACTGCTCTCAAGAATCTGTAGACTCACCGTGCCGTCGGAATTATAGGTAAGGAACGGACCGCCACCAGGCTCTCCAACGTTCTTCACCACGCCACATACACGCATAGGCCGATTAAGTTTCTTGTGGAGATAAATCACCAGGTCGGCATCCTCCAGTTCCTTAATGTCGGCCTTACGGCAGCACAAGTCACGTTGCACGAAACGAATAATTTCCTCCAAGTCTTCATGAGAATACTTGCCTGTGTCGAGCTTGCGCAGATAGTCGAAAGCACGTTTCTGGAGTGTGACAAGTATACCTGCCAAGAGATTCTTGTATTCCACAGTATCTCCCTTCAATCTGTCGGGAACAACATTGTCTATGTTTTTGATAAACACGACGTCTGAGTCTATATCATTCAAGTTTTCAATCAATGCACCGTGTCCACCCGGACGGAAGAGAAGTTTGCCGTCTTCAGTGCGGAAGAGTGTATTGTCGGGATTGGCTGCTACCGTGTCGGTAGAAGGCTTCTGTTCAGAGAACGAGACGTTGAACTTGCAGTTGAATTTGGCCTCATAGCTACCTTCCTTCTCCTCCACCATCTTCTTAAACAAGTCAAGATGCTCATGGCTCACCGTAAAGTGGATGTTGGCCTCGCCGTTGCTTGACGCATAGAGAGCAGCTTCAACAAGGTGCTCTTCCATAGGCGTGCGAACGCAGTCATCGTACTCATGAAACTCAAGCAGTCCCTTGGGCAACTGTCCGTAGTTCAGTCCTTTAGGTTCAAGAAGGTTGGCCACGATAGTCTTGTACTTTCCTTCTGCAAGCAGGGTTTTGATGTTCTTTCCCTCGTTCTCACGGCACTTCTTGCATAGCGACTCGCGGAAGGCGAACTTCTTAATGTTCTCGAAAAACTTCTTCTCAAAGTCAGTGGTTGGTACATCGTAGTCGGCTGTGAGGAAAGCGAAAAGATTCTTGAACATGCGACTGGCAGCACCCGAAGCAGGAACAAACTTCACCACCTTGTGGCCAGCCTGCTTATAGTCCTCCCAAGCCTTGATATAGGCAGCCTTGGCATCAGCATCGGGAGCCATGATTCCATTGCCCAGTGCAGCGGGTCCCTGCAGACGGAGGAAAGGGAAACCTGTCTTGAAATCTTCAAGTTGTTTTTCAATTTGCTGTTCAGATATACCCTTGTCGGCTATCTGCTTAAGGTCTTCTTTTGTCAACATACTCGTAAGTGTTTTATTATTAGGTTTAATATATTCGTGAATCCGTGCGGTGTTGAGCCCCGACAATCACACCACAAAAATACAATACTTTCGGGAGAATAACGAATTATTTCGCGAAAATATGTACCTTTGCAATCGAATTTTATCACAAACACCAACGATTAACCAAGGGAAGGACACGGATATGGAAGAAAAACTCACATTCACCCCCGAAGAGAGAACCCTTCTTCTCTCTCTTGCAGACAGTCTGAAAGCCGCTATCGGTGCTTCTATCAAGCCAGGCGACGAGGATAAATTGCGCTCACAACTCATGGAGGCACTCAAGTCGGGCAAGATGCAACGCGACGTGTTCGGCCTCAACCCCTTGCTCATGGCTTTCGAGACCGCTCAGCTTGCTGTAGACGAAATTGGGCTCAAGCGCGACGGAGTGCTTGCCGTCATTCTTTATGCCATCGTGGCAAGCGGCATTGCCACCATCGAGCAGGTGGAAGCACAATACGGCGTCGGCGTGTCGCACATCATCAACGGTCTCATACGCATCCATGAGCTCTACAAGAAGAATCCCGTCATAGAGAGCGAGAACTTCCGCAACCTGCTTCTTTCATTTGCCGAGGACATGCGGGTTATCCTCATTATGATTGCCGACCGCGTGAACCTTATGCGCCACATCCGCGACACGGAACAGACGGAAGCCAAGAAGGAAGTGAGCCAGGAAGCCTCCTATCTTTATGCGCCACTAGCACACAAACTGGGACTATACAAACTCAAGAGTGAACTGGAAGACCTGAGTCTGAAATACCTGGAACACGACGCCTACTATATGATCAAGGAGAAGCTCAATGCCACCAAATCGGCACGCGACGCCTACATAGACAGCTTCATCGGACCTATACAACGCAAACTCGAAGAGGCAGGTTTGAAGTTCCACATGAAAGGGCGCACCAAGAGCATCCACTCCATCTGGCAGAAGATGAAGAAACAGAAGTGCGGCTTCGAAGGTATCTACGACCTCTTTGCCATCCGCATCATCCTTGACTCTCCATTGGAAAAGGAGAAGATGCAGTGTTGGCAGGTCTACTCCATCATAACCGACATGTATCAGCCCAACCCCAAGCGTCTGCGCGACTGGCTTTCTGTACCCAAGAGCAATGGCTACGAGAGTCTGCACATCACTGTGCTCGGTCCGGAGCAGAAGTGGGTGGAAGTACAGATAAGAACCGAACGCATGGACGAGATAGCCGAGCGTGGCCTTGCCGCCCATTGGCGCTATAAGGGCATCAAGGGTGAGTCTGGGCTCGACGAGTGGCTCAACAACATACGCACAGCTCTCGAGGCGAAGGACGACATGCAGGTGATGGACGAGTTCAAGATGGATCTCTATGAAGACGAGGTGTTCGTCTTCACACCCCGTGGCGACCTATTCAAGTTTCCCAAAGGTGCCACCGTGCTCGACTTTGCTTACCACATCCACTCGCGGATAGGTAACCAGTGCATAGGAGCGCGCATCAACAGCAAGAATGTGCCGCTGCGCCAAGAGCTTCACAGCGGCGACTCCGTGGAAGTGCTTACCTCCAGCAACCAGAAGCCTAAGCGCGACTGGCTCAATCTGGTGAAAACCAGTCGTGCCAAGTCTAAGATTCGCCTTGCCCTGAAAGAGACAACAATCAAGGACGGACTCTATGCCAAGGAGATGCTCGAGCGGCGTTTCAAGAACCGCAAGATAGCTATCGATGAAAGCATCATGTCGCACTTGGTCAAGAAGTTAGGTTTCAAGGAAGCGTCCGACTTCTACAAGGCGCTGGCCGACGAGAAGCTTGATCCCAACGAGGTGATAGACAAATATGTGGCCGTGCGCGACCATGAGCAGCGTCTCGCCTCCGACGTTCCCGTACGCTCTGCCTCAGAGTTCGACTACGAAAATCCCAACGAGGAGTATACCAACCAAAACGACGACGTACTCACCATCGACCAAAACCTAAAGGGTGTAGACTATAGTCTGGCCAAATGCTGCCATCCTATCTATGGTGATCCCATCTTCGGCTTCGTCACAGCAGGCGGCGGCATCAAGATTCACCGCATGGACTGTCCCAATGCGCCCGAACTGCGCAAGCGCTTCGGCTACCGCATCGTGCGTGCCCGCTGGAGCGGCAAGGGCTCAAGCCAGTATAGCAGCACACTCAAGGTGGTGGGCAACGACGACATCGGCATCGTCAACAACATCACGAGCATCATCTCCAAGGAGGAGAAGATGGTGATGCGCTCCATAAACATAGACTCTCACGACGGACTCTTCTCGGGCACGCTCACCGTGCAGCTCGAAGACTCAGGCAAACTGGAGTCGCTCATCAAGAAACTCCGCACCGTCAAAGGAGTGAAGAACGTGGAACGAATGTAACCAAGCAAAAGATACATAACCTTATGGGTCGAAACAAATATTCAGCAACAGAAATCAAACAAATAGGTAAGCTGCTCCGCATGAAGAACGCGGCCAACCGCGGCCAGCAGAAAATCATACGCCACCAACTGCGCGTGGACTACGAGTTCAACATTTCCGATTTCAACGAACCGGGCAAGGCTTTCGGCGAGGAGGAATTGCAGACTGCCATCAACCGCGGTGCCATCAAGATCCTCGATGATGCGACCATTGCCTCAATGAAAGAGAAACGGGCACGCGACAAAGCACACGACGAAGCCCTACGACAGCAGGAGGCCATTGCCACAGGAGAGCAGACAGACTGGAAAGAGGCGATGAAAGAATGGCAGGAATGGGAAGACAAGCAAGCGTGAGCGAAGGCAAGCATCGCTGCCACTGGTGCAACACCGCCAACCCTCTCTACGTGAACTATCACGATCATGAATGGGCTGTGCCCGAACACCACGACCAACGGCTCTTCGAGATGCTGGCCCTTGAATCGTTTCAGGCAGGACTTTCGTGGGAATGTATTCTCAATAAGCGTGAAGCTTTCCGCCAAGCCTTCGACAGTTTCGACCCTGAAGTAGTGGCTCACTACACGGAAAACAAGATTGAACAGCTCCGACAGAACAAAGGTATTGTACGCAACAGACTCAAGATAGCTGCCACGGTGAACAATGCCCGCATATTCCTGTCAATCCAGCGCGAGTTCGGTTCCTTCGACCATTACATTTGGCGGTTCACAGGAGGTCGTGTAGTCTGTGAATGTGGCCTCACCTCGTCGGCCCTGTCAGACCGCATTTCGCGTGACTTGAAGCAACGGGGTATGAAGTTTGTAGGCACCACTATTGTCTACTCCTACCTGCAAGCCATCGGCATAGTCAACTCCCACGAACCATCTTGCTGGCTACACTACTAACACAGATACCCCACAAGCAACATATAGGCTGCCGTGCCGCCAAAGATGGAGAGCATCATCTGTCTGCGCCACGCATGGAACACCACGGTGATGGCTATGCACAGCATTTCGGATACACCATAGTGTTCCGACGTGAAGTTCACGTCTTTCAGACAATAGACCACGAGCATGCCAAACACGGCTGGCGGCAACACCGTTGACAAGTAGAGTATGCAACATGGCGTCTGCTTGCCCCGAAACACGATGAAGGGCAGAAAGCGCGTGAGAGCCGTGCCTGCCGTGAGCGTTGCTATGGTCAGTATTTTCTCGACTGTAGTCATCATTTCTTTTCCTCCTTTACTTCCAGTTTACTTCGCATCGCCATGAAGTACAGCAGCATGAAAAACATGGCTGGCACCACGAATCTGTCGGTTCCAAACACCACCAGACAGGCCACCGAAATGACAAGACCTGCCACTGAAGCCACATGGCTGCGCTCCTTCATCCACTGTTCCATAAAGATGACCACAAACATGGCGGTCATCACAAAGTCGAGTCCCTTGGTGCTGAATGTCACCCACTGGCCTATCAGTCCACCAAGTGTGGCTCCCGTTACCCAATACACATAGTCAAGCACTGTCACCCAAAGCATGAACCAGCCACGGTCCACGCCTTGGGGAATGTGTGCCGTATAGTTTACTGAGAATGTCTCGTCGCACATGGCATAGATGAGCGGCAGTTTTTTCCATCCCATACCCTTGAACTTGTCGAGCATGGAGATGCCGTAGAAGAGATGGCGGGCACAGATAAACAAGGCAATGAGAAACGACTGTAAAGGTTGGAAAGAGCCGAGAAGCAGTTTAACAGCCACAAACTCCACCGACCCGCTGAAGATGGTCATCGCCATGAGCATAGGCCAATAAAAGGCAAATCCCGACTTGCTCATCAGCAAGCCGTAAGCAAGGCCCATAAACCAAAAACCGGCAAAGATGGGCACCGTATAGGGGAAGGCTGCACGCAGGGCGGTGAGCCGTAGGTGAGGCTGAGGCGTTGTTTCCATAACGGTTGCAAAGTCACTCATATAGTTCCATCCTTCCAATACCACAAAGATGGCATTTTAGTCTTTTCGATGTCTCCGCCGCCATGCTGTCAACGCTCCAGTTGGCCGATGGTGGCCTGGACTCTACGTCGGGTGGTGACCATACGCGTTTGTTCGTCGGCTCCCTTAGCCCCCATATACACAGCCGTGTGCAGGGATTTCATCTGGCTCTTTACCAGTTCGCGAGCCGAGAAGTGATATTCGCAGATGTGAGTCTGCCTGTAGATATCACGTATGTTGTCTTCCGTCACCCCACTGCCTGCCATCAGAATAATTCGTCCTGTCGCCAACTGCTGCAAGTGGGCGAGCAAGGGCGCTCCGTCCTTCGCCATGGGCTGCTGCCCTGAGGTGAGAATACGGTCGAAACCGAGTTTCACAATGTCATCCAACGCCTGTTCCGCGTCGGCCGTACGGTCGAAGGCTCTATGAAAGGTGACGGACATGCCTTTGGCTGCCCTCATCAGCCGCCGACACGCCTCTACGTCTACCCTCGCCTCTTGGGTGAGACAACCGAACACGACTCCGTCGGCACCCAATTCCTTGCACACGCGTATGTCCTCATCCATGCGCTCCAGTTCCAGGGGTGTGTAGAGAAAGTCGCCGCCACGCGGACGGATGATGACATGCAGCAGGGTGCGGTCGAGCACGCGCCGGGCCGTCTTGATTTCGCCATACGAGGGTGTGGTTCCGCCCTCGGGTATGCCAGCGCAGAGTTCCACCCGGTCAGCACCGCCTTCTTGTGCCGCCAAACAACTCTCCACGCCGTTGGCACACACTTCAAATTTGAATTCTTTCATTTTTCCTTTCTTTTCTTTCGCAATTAATGTCTGTTTGCTCCTGACCGGAGCCTCAAGATGCAAGGTGCACTTGCTACGTGCGCAGCCACAAGCCAATGCGGGAGAAAGCAAAGTGCCGCCTGCTCTCCCTACCCCTCCGTTTCACTTCCTGTATTCCATGCCACAGCTGCAGCACCGAGAATGGCTGCCGAACCGTCCTCGAGTGCACTCTCCAGGAATTGCGCCTTACCCCTGTAGAGATGGAGGACATAACGGTCGTAGGCCTGACGTGCAGGGTCGAGCAACCAATGGCCGGCCTTGGCCAATCCACCGAAGAACACGAAGGCTTCCGGACTGAGGAAGGTGGCAAAGTTGGCACAAGCCTTGCCCAAAGTCTCTCCTGTGATGCGTAGTGTTTCCTGCGCCAAGATATCGCCCGCCTCGGCAGCACGATAGATGTCGAGCGTGGTAATGTCCTGCGGTTTCATGTCGCGAAGTATGGAGGGCGTACCGCCCTTAGCAGACAGCACCTCACCGAGAGTGATGAGCACGCCACGGGTGGAACAATACATGTCAAGACATCCGCAGCGTCCGCATCCGCACGGACGTCCGTGGGAAGAGAAGTCGATGATGGTGTGGCCCAGTTCGCCTGCCAACCCGTCACTGCCATAGACCAGTTGTCCGCCAGCCACGATGCCAGAACCGACTCCTGTGCCGAGCGTTATCTCGATGAAATTGTTCATGCCCCTTGCAGCCCCATAGCGCATCTCTCCGAGGGCTGCCGCCTTGGCATCATTGGTAATCGCCACAGGCACATCTATCTGCTCGGCTATTAGCCTGCAAAGGGGCACCACTCCTTTGGCCCACTTGATGTTGGCGGCATGCTCCACGGTTCCCTTGCAGAAATTGCCTGCCGGTGCGCCTATGCCGACTGCGTGGAGTGCATCGGTGCCGCCTATCATGACGGATAGGTCATTGATTACACGAACAGCATCGTCGACGAACTGCCATGCATAGTCATAGCTTTGGGTGGAAAGGGTATGCGTGGCGCATATGCGGTTGTCATCGGAAATAAGACCGAAGACGGTGTTGGTGCCGCCCAGATCTATGCCGATTACGAAACGTTTCTTGTCCATGGGTATTGATTTTTCTGTATTGGTTTTCACTTATACAAAAGTAGCAATAATTCATGAATCATGCAAGAGTAGACGGACTATTATCACTTTGTAAGTGCAATCCGAACTCGTACATGCGAACGGATCACGTTTCTTCAAGTGGGTGGAGTGGTGACTATAATAAATGTTTATGCCAACCATAATCTGACGGAAAGCACACCCGCCATTCACCATTACTTCTACAAAACCAAGCCTTGTAATATTATCATCGCCGATACTTCTTCTTTTGACAAAGTTAAAAATCCAATTTACATGCCTTACCAATTATCATCCTCAGCACCATGGATTGACGTGACAAGGCACAAGAACAAACTACAGGAACAACAAAACACCTTGGGGAGTTAAAAGGGCACATCTATCGTACAAGCCTCATATAGAAAAGCAAATGTCTTCTGAACCGGACGCTTCCGTTAAACTACCCGGATTAAACCTGTTAATGGCAGACTTAGCAGGCGTAAGTGGCTGACTTAACAGGCGCAAGTGGCTGACTTAACAGGCGCAAGTGGCTGACTTAACGGGCGTAAGTGGCAGACTTACTACCTGTAAGTGGCAGACTTGTACCTTGTCCAACAACCTGAGCACTCTTTGCCACGGCCGTGAGCAATGAATAACCAAACTGTATGACAGATTTTAGGCATTCCGCTTAAACTTGAATAGTGATGAATTGGTGATAGAAGTGATAGATACCAACACATCTATCACGCATCTATCACTCCATATATCTCGCTCACAATCAATTGTTTTTGTCAGATATCAAGAAAAGTGATAGATAGTGGCGAAAAATGAATATGAGGTGGAACTGGTTAACGGACTGGATTTGACCTTCAACAAGCATTTCCAATTAATTGATATTTAGTACTGATGCGATAAAATCGCATGGTTATTAAAATTCATCAAATAAAGTGAG
>CAJKDU010000020.1 GCA_905198745.1 uncultured Prevotella sp.
AACACTGACAATTAGATCGTTAGGTTGTTTTTGACTGATTTACGAGCATCCCTAACGTAGACACACAATTATTCATCCTAAATCTGAAGGTCCCCACTTGCATTTCGAATACACACTGTTTGCGTGATAGATGAGTGATGGATTTCCATATCTATCACCATCTATCACTTATCTATCACTCATGTTAAGTGTCTTGTAGTTAGCACGAAAGTGTAAGGCTTTAGGAAAAGTGATAGATAGTGGTGAGATTTTGAAAACTTTTTCCTGCGCGCGTGCGCGTGAGAAAGGCATTTCCTGTATTATAGGTATTCCGGAATTTGGCGAGATATTAGAGTTGGTAACCACCCACCTTCCATTATATGGTGTGCATGCAGATGCGGGCAGAAAGCATCCATATAGAGTTTGTAACCACCCACATTCCACTATCTGTTGTGCATGTAGAGCGGGCTGAAAGCCCAACCTGTCCATAGCCCAGGGCAAGCGAAGCGACACCCTGGGTTATGAGTCAAGTATCATCACGCCCTGTAAGGGTAAAAGTAACTCCAACCTACTGATTCCCAGTCTACTATGTCTCTGTAGGGCATGCGTTTGACCTCCACGTTGCCAAGAATGTCGCTACGCCTGTCCAGGGCTGGGCAGAGTTAGAACTTTCAGCCCACGCTTTGGCTTCAATCTGGAGTTGGAGCCACAAATACTATGACATTCGCTTTAGCATTAATCCGAAGTTGGGGTGTTACGCTCCATACGAAACATGAACCTACTACGACTTGTACATCACTCGGATTCCTTACACGCCTTATATCAAAAAAAGGGGCGCGACCTTAGTGTCGCACCCCGTATAAGAAATCACTTCAGTTGCCTTGTCACTTTCTCCATCTGTTCACCCAAGCCGATGGTGTAGCCCTGCGAGAGGAAAACCACGCGGTTGAATGTGTCGGCAATGAAGAATATGGGAAGCTGGGTGGCATTGGCAAGCTTCATGTTGGCTACTATCTGCCGGCGGATGGCTCCGTCGCGGTCAATGCCGTAGACTACGGTTTGGGGCAATCCCTCAAACTCCTCCTTCCTATACTTTCGCGCATCGTCCTCACTCTCAAAGAGCAACAGCACGGGGCGCTGCCACTGCTCAAACGCCCCTGCCACCTTGGCTATGTCACGAAGGGCATGGTTGGTAGGTTCCTGACCCACACCAATGAGACCCACCGCAAAGTAACCTCGTCCTGTCTCAGCGAGAATGCTCTTCTGTCCACCCTCCAGGGGCTGGAACATGCTCTCTGAGTTGAACGAACCTATCACGCATACATCGGTCTGCGAATGGCGCATGGTCATGTCTACGGTTGTGGTCATGCCCGGCTGCACGCTGAACACCCTGGTCCATGCCAACACCGAGCCATTGGCGAGGCGGGTGCCGGTGGTGAGCAGATAGTTGCCTGCATCAAGGGGTGCCCCGTCACGGAAGTTCTTGCTCCAGGTGGTGCCCTCCTCGGGATATTCGAGTAGGGTAGTAGTGCCGTCGGCATTGATGCGGGTGAGCGTGAAGTGATAGTAATATTTCGGGTCGTCCACCGTGCCCTGTGCCGTATAGTTGATTCTGACCGTTCCCTTTCCTGTTTGGGCCAGAGCCGTCTTGTCAAACACCGCTTCCGTCCAAACGCCGTCTTTTCTGTATTCCACCTTCTTTGTCACATAGTCCTCACGTGCCTCGATGCCAAGGCTACGCGCCATGTCTACAAAGAAAATCTTGCGCGAGCGGCGGTCGGTGAGTCTCGATTGCCAAACCCCAACAGGCGTCTGGGCTATTTCGAGGGCTTGTGTGTCGGGGTTGAGCCGAATGTTCTTGCGTGTCCATTCCACGAGACGTGAAGGGTCGGCACGAAATGCGTCGGCCTGTTTCTGCGTGAACACCCGGCTCAGATACTGCTTGTAGGGACGGATAATCATCTCGTCCTCCACCCGTGGCGCCACTTGGTCGCCGTCGGCATTATAGCTGTCTTCCAGAATCTCGGTGGGCATGTCGCGCAAATCCTTGTCGGTCAGTGAAGCCAACAGCGTGACCGCACGCCGCAAATGGTCCTTGTGGCGCACCAGGAATCCGAGAATGACGGCATGGTTGCCGCGAGCCTTCACTAGACAAGGGGCGAGCCCTTCGGGCAGTCTGTTGCTGCGCAGGGCATCGGCAGCAGTCTCCTTGTTATAGAAGGTGGCTACGTAAGCATTGCGGATGGAGTCTTCGTGGGCAAGTCGCAGTTTGTTGGCGGCAGCCTGTTCGGGTGTCACGGCAGGCATGACGGCTTTCTCAGCCGGTGGCACAATGTCCAGTATCAGTGTCTCGGCCTTGGCCACCCGCCGGGCATCCCTGTCGAGCCGGATGGTGACGGAGCGGTCCTTGCCGAACGACACCTTGGTGAATCCGTACATGCCTTTGCCCGAAGCCCACACCACCATGTCGCCCAGTCCGGCGGTGAGGAAAGTCTTGCCGTCAGCATCGGCATACTTGGTGACCACCGTGCAGTATTCGGCATAATTGTAAATCTTGAAATCCACCCGGGCACCCTTGGCAGGAGAGCCGTCGGCATTGACTACGGCGAAGTCTACGCGAGCCGTTTGGGCATAGTTGCTGACCAGGTTAATCTCCGTATAGTTAGACGTGCGGAGCATCACTTCCTCCGGACCTCTATAATCGCCGAACGCCTTGGTGTGCATCAGCAGTGCGCGAGAGGCAGGCGCATTGAACCATGCCAGGTCGAGCACAGGCTCCGGTTCGCAGGCGCCGAGAAAATGCCACTTGCCGTCTGCCCACGCCTCCACCCAGGCATGGTTGTCGTCGGTGTGTGCCCAACGCGGCGTGTACACCTGCCGGGCAGGTATGCCCACAGCGCGAAGTGCCGCCACGAGAAAGGTGCTCTCTTCGCCGCAGCGTCCCAAGGCGGTACGCACGGTGGCGAGAGGTGCCGAGGTGCGTGCGTCGGCAGGCTGGTAGGTGACGTGCTCGTGGCACCAGTGGTTTACCTCGAGCACGGCGTCGGTCATGCTCAGGCTCTTCACCCTGTCTTTCAGTTCACGGTAGAACATCGTGCGGGCACTGTCCAGGTTCTCGTTGTTCACCCGCAGGGGCAGCACAAAGTGGCGGAACAGCAGTTCGGGCACCTCCTTCCCCCAAGGCATCTCTTGTTGTGCTCTGAACGAGGCCCTTACGTTCTCCAGGAAGAACGAAGTGGGATAGTCGGTCACGTCTGCCACGGGCATATAGGCATAGAGAAACCTCAGAGCCGAGGCTTCCCGTTCCGACGGATGCAGTTGTTTCACGTCGTAGAACTTCTGTCCCACGAGTTTCATCTTGTCATTGAATGCCTGTTCCACCTTGTTCCTGTACGCGTGATCGGTGATAAACACGTCTGTTGCAGCGGCAGCCTTTCCCGAAACAAGGAGAAGAAGCAGGCAGCATAACACGGATAGTTTTTTCATTGATGACTTTGTTTCATTGTTTCTTCTTACAAATATACGAAATGCCAGCCAAGTAACTGCCGGAGCAAGGCAACATTTATGCTTTTTTAGAGGTCTTCCTGAATTTGGAGTGACGATAGTATTTCAGTGTTAAGCCTGCATGTCGTGCGTTTCGTGTTTCGGTTCTGCGGTCACATGTTTCAGTGGCGGCAAAAGGAAAGATGATAGAGAAAAACATTCAACGATGGCGGGCTGAAAGCCCAACTTCTACATAGCCCAGGGTAAAGCGTAGCGGCACCCTGGGTATATAGACAAGCATCATCACGCCCTGTAAGGGCAAAAGTAAAGATAACCTCCTGTGTTTCAGTTGTTTTTACGCTTACAGGTCGTGCCTTTAGCCCACACGTTATCCCGGGCACAGCCCCGGTCTATGGACAGGTTGTGCTTTCAGCCCGCATGTCTGCAATCCAAACACCACGATATCAGGTGTCACTCCAAGTCACGGATATCTCCCTTTTTTAGGACTGCCGAATGGAGTTGCACGCCAACGTACACACAATAAATTACTTTTTGCGGAAATAATTGGCAAAATATTTGGCGGTGTCAAAATTAGTTGCTACCTTTGCACCCGCAATTCAGAAACACATTGTTTCACGATAGCAAACGGGGTGTAGCGCAGTTGGTAGCGTTCCTGGTTTGGGACCAGGCTGTCGCAGGTTCGAGTCCTGTCACCCCGACCCAAGGTGAATCTCCATGAGGTTCACCTTTCTTTTTTATCCAGGCTTACAGCCCGTAGGTTAATGTGTGTTAAACGGAGCGTTAATCCTAATGAATGTTTCGTCTGTTCAAAAATATTTACTACCTTTGCACCGCTTAAGAATTATGCTTAGGCACTCATGCAAAGAATGGGGTTAGGCCGATATGGCTCAGTTGGTAGAGCAATTCATTCGTAATGAATAGGTCCCCGGTTCGAGCCCGGGTATCGGCTCCATTCCTCGCCTTGGGTATGCGATAATAGCTCAGTTGGCAGAGCGTTGGCTTCCCAAGCCGAAGGTCGCGGGTTCGAGCCCCGTTTATCGCTCACCACTTTATTCCTCTGAAAATCAGCAAGTTACATACTCGAAAATTAAATTTAAAACGGCTTAAAATGTCGTTTTTTAAACGTATTTTAACAAAAGAATTAGGCAATTTAAGGCTATTTTCGGCTGATTTGGTACAACACTTTGGTCCAACACCTTCACAAATTTCCAATCCATTTGCACTTTATATTTATTGTCTTATTGCAGTTCCAACATTCGCATGACTTGTAACCATCTGTCACGCATCTATCACTCAGCTTATCTTGCTTGCAATCAGCTGAAAAATGTCGGATATCAAGAAAAGTGATGGATGGTGACGAAAAAACGAAAAACTTTTCCTGTGCGCGTGCGCGCATAGGTGTGATTTTCAAACAAGAAGGCATTAGGACAATACCGTGACGCCCAGTTTGTTTCTTATATCAATCTCTGCGTTTAAACCACAAGTATCACTCCAAATCCTGGATGCTTCCCCAACAAATAGCGGGAAGACCAGACGTGCCGCAAGACTGCCTGTTTGCGGACCGTTGCTTGTTTTAGGCGATAACGAAAGAAGCCACCTTTGAGGGGTGGCTTCTTTGCGTCATGTGGAGCTGGAGGGGGTTGAACCCTCGTCCAAACAGGGAAACAACACGCTTTCTACACGTTTATTCCAGCCTTGGATTTTCGAGCTGTGGCAAGACCTGGACCACCAACCGCAGCCTTATCCTCTAAAATTTCATCATGGCGGCGAGGCACACCATGACTATTCCCGATTTAACCGCACCGCTTGACCAAAGAGCTTCGGAACAACAGCCTTTGAGCGATGTCTCGTTCCATCACCTGGTGACGGAATAAAGCCAGTAATCTACTGTACTTCGATTAGGCAGCGAGAGCGTAATTGTTTTCGCCAGATAAATTTTTGACCACCGAGATTAAGGAGCAGACAGTCCGCGCTCCGCGTGCTTACGTATCATTCCAACCCGCTGTCAAATCCGGTCAGCCCCGATTTGTTTTTCCTCTTGGAGGAGTGGAATGGGCTGCAAAGTTAATGAAAAGAGGTAAACGCAACAAATTTTCAGCCATGTTTTTTCTTCTTTCGCCACATAAACGGCCCAATTATGAGGCAAAGCAAAAATAAATGGCTATCTTTGCAACATTTATTTAATATAGAAGTTATTATATATAAACATTTAATCTATGGGGCATTTTGGGGCTTGACATTGGCCGACGACGCCTCGGAACGACAAGGAATATGAAAAGATACGTACTATATGTCTTGCTGCTGTTTGCGGTTTCTGTGTCGGTATCGGCACAGTCGATGACAGACGATCAGGTGATGAAACTGGTGATGAAAGAGCATGAGCGTGGCGCTTCCCAATCGGAAATAGTGACCAAGCTGATGCAGAACGGAGTGGACATCAGTCAGATAAGGCGGGTGA
Source organism: uncultured Prevotella sp. (assembly GCA_905198745.1). Taxonomy (GTDB): domain Bacteria; phylum Bacteroidota; class Bacteroidia; order Bacteroidales; family Bacteroidaceae; genus Prevotella. The sequence continues at coordinate 5,942 of CAJKDU010000020.1, forward strand.
AGAAAACTTATGAGCGCATGTCGAAGGGACAAGGACTTGGTCAGGTGTCGACACAAACAGCCAAAAGCGCTGTCAAGCAGGACGACCGAACAAGGGCCAACAACGGCGAGAAACGCCAGCCGCAGTTCAAGGTGAAAGACCTGCCGGGCACATACTATAGTCAGACCCAGGAAGAACGCCAGCTGCAGCAGGGCAAGATGGAGGATGCACTCAACACGTTTGCTCCCGACGACTCGCTGCAGGCAGAGCTGCTCATGGAGCAGGCTGTGCTCGACAAGTATCGCAAGCGTGTGTTCGGACGCGACATCTTCAACAAGAAGAACCTTTCGTTTGAACCTAACATGAACATTGCCACTCCTGCCAACTATCGACTGGGGCCAGGCGATGCGGTGTATGTGGAAATCTATGGTGCCTCGCAGAAGACGGTGGAAAGCACCGTGTCGCCAGACGGCACCATCACCATAGAGGGCTATGGTCCAGTGCAAGTGAACGGTCTCACCGTGTCGCAGGCCAATGCCCGTCTGCGGTCTACCGTAGGCTCGCGCTACAGCAGTTCGCAGATACGCCTTACCGTGGGACAGACACGCACCATCATGGTCAACGTGATGGGCGAGGTGAAAGCGCCCGGCACATACACGCTGTCGGCTTTTGCCACCGTGTTCCATGCTCTCTATATGGCAGGCGGTATCAATGATTTGGGTACGCTGCGCAACATCAAGGTGTATCGTGGCGGCAAACTTATCTCTGCAGTAGATATCTATGACTATATTCTCAACGGAAAACTGAGCGGCAACGTGCGCCTTACCGACAACGACGTGATTGTGGTGGGGCCCTACGACTGCCTGGTGAGCATCTCGGGCAAGGTGAAGCGCCCCATGTACTATGAAATGAAGAAAAACGAGAGCATCTCGACCTTGCTCCGTTATTCGGGCGGCTTCACGGGCGATGCCTACAAGAAGTCGGTGCGTGTGGTGCGCAAGACCGGCAGGGAGCATTCCATCTATAACGTGGGCGAATTCGAAATGGCTTCGTTCCGTATCAACGATGGTGACTCGGTGAGCGTAGACTCCGTGCTGGCACGCTATGAGAACATGGCTGAAATCAAAGGTGCCGTGTTCCGTCCCGGCATGTATCAGGTTGGCGGCGACATCAACAGTGTGCGCACGCTCATTGAGCATGCCGAGGGTGTGACCGAAGAAGCCTTTACGGCTCATGCCGTGATGCACCGCATGAAGGAAGACCGGACACTTGAGGTTATCCCTGTTGACGTGGCAGGCATCATGAGCGGCAAGGTGGCAGACATTCCGTTGAAGAGCAACGACGTGCTCTTCATTCCCGACAAGTCGGAACTGGTTCAGGACCGCACCATCACCATTCACGGTGAGGTGCAGTATCCGGGCATCTACCGCTATGCCGACAACGAGACACTGGAAGACTTCATCCTGCAAGCCGGTGGATTGAAGAACACGGCTTCTACGGTCAAGGTGGACGTGGCGCGCCGTGTGAGCAATCCCAAGGCTCTCGACACCGACTCGCTCATAGCCCGAACCTATACGTTTGCCTTGAAGGAAGGCTTCGTCATCGACGGTCAGCCAGGTTTCACTCTACAACCCTACGACGAGGTCTATGTGCGTCGCAGTCCGGGCTACAGCGAGCAGCGCAACGTGGCGGTAGAGGGTGAGGTGATGTTTGCCGGCACCTATACGCTTACCACCCGCAACCAGCGGTTGAGCGACATCCTGAAAGCTGCAGGCGGAGCCAAGGACCGTGCCTACATCAAGGGCGCCCGACTGGAACGCCGGGTTAACGAGACCGAGCGCGTGCGCATGCAGGCCGTAATGGACAAGGCCAAGGAGGAGTATGAGCGCCAGATGATTGAGGAATCGCAGAATGGAGGCGTTAAGATAGACATAGCCAACAGCGAGCGCATGAAGAAATTTGTAGTGCCCGACTACTATCCGGTGGGCATAGAACTCGACAAGGCGCTTGCTAAGCCGGGATGCGATGAGGATCTGGTGCTCCGGGAAGGCGACCGCATTGTGGTGCCGCAATACACGGGAACCGTGAAGGTGAACGGCAGCGTGATGTATCCCAACACCATAGCCTACAAGAAGGGCAAGGGCGTCAGCTATTATGTGGACCAGGCCGGCGGCTTCAGCAGCAAGGCCAAGAAGGGCAATGCCTACATCGTTTACATGAACGGCATGGTGTCGAAGGTGCGCCACAATGCCAAGCCCGAACCTGGCTGCGAAATCGTGATACCCGAGAAGTCGGTTAACAAGATGAGCACAGCCGAGAAAATGACCATAGGTACCTCTGTAGCTTCGATAGCCACGATGATTGCTACACTGGCCAATATCATCAAATAGGATCGACATGAAATATCCAATAGGAATACAGAATTTTGAATGATTACGTCTTGAATCGTCCACGGTGTTTCGGAAAGAGTCGTTTCATCTAAATAGTAATATAAATATGTAAGTAGAGATATGCTAAAGTTGCTTTTCAAGAACAAGAATAAACGTAGCACCATGTTGCACAAGAACATTTTATATTCTGCGATATTAAAGGTTATTGGGCTTACTTGTTCTCTACTCATTGTTCCTGTCACCTTAGGTTATCTCAATGATGAGGTTTATGGCATTTGGCTTACCATGTCGTCAATTCTTTACTGGTTTGCCTTTTTTGACATAGGTTTGGGGAATGGTATGCGCAACTATCTGACGGAAGCAATTTCCCAAGGTGATTACAACCTTGCACGCTCCTATATCTCCACAACGCTTATCCTTTTGACAGGTTTGGCTTTACTGATAGGGTGTGTTGCCGCCATACCATTGACGGCTGTTGACATGAACAGTCTGTTCAACACGACTTCAGTTTCGGGTACGGAACTGCGCAAAGCCTTGGCTATCGCCATAATCTTTACATTGGCATTGTTCGTAGTGAAAAACATTGGCTATTTGTTCGTTGCACTCCAAAAGTATGCTATAAACGACTTTCTGACCGTTTTCAGCAGTGTATTGGCATTATTGGTCATTTATGTATTGACCAAGACTACAACTGGCAATTTGATGTATGTGATTTGTGCCTTTACTGGAATACCAGTGCTCTTCTATATTTTGGCAGCAGTGCCGATATTTCATAAATACAAAAAGATGCGCCCGTCTATCCACTCCTTTGACATTGCATTGGGGCGAAAAATTGTGGGCAAGGGATTGGGGTTCTTTTTCATACAGATTACAAGTTGCTTGGTTATATATGGTTCATCCAACCTGTTCATAACTCAATATGCAGGTCCCAAAGACGTTACGACCTATAATATAGCCTATAAGTTCTTTAACCTGTTGGCAATCGGATACACCGTGGTAATTTCTCCGATGTGGAATGCATATACAGACGCTTATGTCAAAGGGGATATGGCATGGATACACAAAACATTCAAGAGGTCTTTAAATATGTGGGGCTTGACTGTGCTTGTTGGATTTATCATGCTTGCATCATGCAGTTTGTTTTATCGGCTATGGATTGGTCAAACAATACAAATTCCTTTCGCCTTGTCTATGAGCGTCTTCTTTTATATAACAATGTTCAATTTAAATAATTGTGTAACCTATCTGCTCAACGGACTCAATAAAATACGTGTACAAATATACACATCTGTAATATTTACAGCCATCTATATTGTCTTTGTCACACAGGTTTGGAAAAATATTGGAACCATTGGCATTGTTATCGGAATGGCTGCAAGTTATGGAATGATGGCTATCATACACTTCTATCAATGTCGCTTGCTGATAAGCCAACGAGCCAAGGGCATTTGGAACAAATAAAATCATACGGCAAAATACTTTTATCAGCAAAATGCCGTTTATATATAGAACATTCTTGATTAAGAGTAATACATGAGCAATAAAATAAGTGTTATAACCGTAGTTTACAATGACGTAAAGAATTTACGTCAGACCATGGAGAGCTATTTCTCACAGACTTGGAAGGACAAGGAATATATCGTCATTGATGGTGGTAGCACAGATGGAACGGTCGACATTATCAAGGAATATGCCAATCGTTTGGCTTATTGGTGTTCCGAGCCAGACAACGGAATCTATGATGCCATGAATAAAGGCATTATTAAAGCTACAGGTGATTGGATAAATATTCTGAATAGTGGAGATGTATACTCATCTAACACCTCTTTAGAATATGCTTTCCACAATTGCAATCCTGATAGTGCTGATATTATATATGGTGATAGTATTATGCAGAAGAATGGGCACTTGTTTTACAGGCCTGCGACTGACAATATTGCGTTGTTGAGCAGAATGCCAATATACAGACATGGATCATCTTTTGTCAGAACAGAAATTCATAAATCACATCTTTTTGACTTATCTAAAAAAGAAGAATATGGCTTTGCACTTGATTGGTATTTGATTTATTCTCTTTATAAAAACAAGTATAGGTTTGTACACACAAATGCAATTATTGAAACCTTTGAAGCTGAAGGTATGTCAAACAAGCCTCTAAGGGGAGAAATTCTAAACTACAGGATTATTTTGAGTGATGGCTTTACATGGAGAAAATTACTATTTTTCATTAAGTCCTTTTGTCGAGTGGCTTTTGTGGAAAGTTTCCTATATAAAATACTATGTAAATTCATTCTTGGTACATATACAAATACAATCGTTCCGCATTTCCCTGTATGGCATATCAGACGAAAAGCACTTAGAGCTATAGGCACTACGATAGGGAAAGATACGTATATTGAGAGACATTGTCATATAATGAGTCCAAACAAACTAAAAATAGGAGATTTTACTCATATAAACCGCATGACCACGCTTGATGCGAGAGGTGGACTCAAAATTGGTAATAGTGTATCGGTATCACACGGAGTAATGATTATGACAGGCAGTCATGATTTTAATTCAAAAAAATTTTTTGTGAGATTTCTGCCTACAACAATAGAAGACTATGTGTGGATAGGTTGTGGGGCTATTGTCTTGCAAAATGTCACTATAGGAAGGGGAGCCGTTGTTGCTGCTGGAGCTGTCGTAACGAAAGATGTTCCTGCCTATTCTGTTGTTGGGGGGGTTCCTGCAAGGATAATAGGACATCGAAGTGATGATTTGGATTACAAATGTAAGCCATAACCCCACAGGGATATCCTTAATAGATTTGATAAATTCAACTTAAACCGAAAAGAAATGGAAAGTAAAGCTTCAAGAGAAATAGACGTACTTGCTATAATAAGAAAGGTTCTTTCAAGAAAAAAAGAGTTATGCATATTCTTGTCTGTCTTTTTTACCTTGGGACTTATCGTAGCATTGACACAACAAAAAAAATTTACCTCATACGTAACATTAGCCCCTGAAGCGACAAGTATGGGTATGTCTCAGAATCTAAGCGATATTGCAGGGGCTATAGGAGTAGATATCGGCGGAGGCAAATCCTCTGTTGATGCCATTTATCCTGATATTTATCCTGACGTATTTGCATCTATAGATTTTGTCGTCAAACTTTTTGATATACCTGTAAATGTGAAAGGTATAACAAAGACATACTACGCACATTTAAAAGAAGACACAAAAATTCCATTTTGGAACTACCCTTCTATGTGGTTGACAAATATGTTTGCCAAGAAAGATACTACAATAAATAAAGGTAAGACAACCCCATATTGTTTGACAACAGAACAGGATGCCATCTGCAATGCCATTATTAAAAATGTTGGATGCCAAATAAATAAGGGAACAAATGTAATAACCATATCCGTAACTGATACGGATGCGAAGGTGGCGGCATGTCTTGCTGATACAGTAAAGAATAGACTCCAAGAATACATTACACTTTACAGGACTCAAAAAGCTCGTCAAGACCTTTCCTATGCAAAGAGAATAAATGCAGAAGCGAAGGCTGCTTATGAAAAAGCTCGCCAAAAATATTCTGCTTTTGCCGATGCTAATATGGATGTGCAGTTAATGTCTTATCAGTCAAAGATGGAAGATTTGGAGAATGATATGCAATTAAAATTCAATAGTTATTCTCAAACAGCACAGCAGGTACAAAAGGCTGAAGAGAAAATACAGGAGAATACGCCAGCATTTACTGTCATTCAGAATGCATCCGTTCCATTAAGGCCATCAAGTATGCCAAGGTCTATGACCATTGTCATTTATCTTTTTGTTGGTTTGTTTGTTGATGTTCTTTGGGTATTAGGATTAAGCCATATTTTTCATAGAAACAATAAAAAATAGTAAATGGAATTTGCCTATCCGTACTTGTTGTTGGTTTTTGCTTATGGAAGTCTTGCAATATATGCGCATTATAATCAAGACTCCAGAGAAAAGACAATATATGTAAATGTATTGTCCGTAATACTTTTTGTGTGTTTCTTTGGACTTCGTGGTTTTGTCGCCTATGATTGGACTGTATATTATGAAGAGTTTCAAAGTGTTACAGATTTGCAAACTTTGTTTACCCTTCCTTATAACAAATGGGTATGGGAGCCTGGTTTCATGATATTTGGTGTTATATGCAAGACCATTTATCCTAATTATTTTTTCTTTCAATTTCTTTGTATATTGATTAATACGGCACTTTTGATGAATTTCTTTAGACGCTATATAGACAATATACCCTTGGCATTTATGATTATGCTTGCCATGAGTGGCATTGAGATAAACATAAACTTATTACGTAATTCTATATCTATTCTGTTATTCATTAATTCTATCAGATTTATTGAAGAAAAGAAATTCTTACCTTATTTGCTAATATGTTTGTTGGGCTTTACTTTTCATACATCTGCTCTCGCATACATTCCTCTGTATTTCATATTGAATCGTAATATAAATAAATATATTATGTTGGTTGTTTTTATTGCAGCCAATATCATTTACTTATTTCATATTCCTATTCTCAAATCCATTATACTTTTGTTTGTAGATATTCTGATGCCTTCTACAAAACTTTGGATTGAAGCTTATCTCAACATGGATAACAGTACAGGTTCTGTACTCAGCATTGGCTATCTTGAACGACTATTTACGGGTGTGATGTTATTCATATATATGAACAAACTTAAATCTATGCGAAATGGATCGAACATATTTGTGAATAGCATGTTTTTATATTTGTGCATTTTCTTGTTCCTTAGTGAGTTCAGAACGATTAGTCAAAGATGCTCGTTCCTTTTCGTATATGCCTATTGGGTGGTTTGGATAGATTTCATAAAATGTTTCACTTTACATAACAACAAAATCCTTTATCTTACATTTATAGGATTGTATAGTATGTTGAAAGTTTATAGCGGTAATAACACAGCAATGGCAGATTATTATAATATCATGTTTGAAAATCATTCTTACAATGAACGATTCTTACATTTTAGGAAACATTTTAATGATGTGAAACGATGAAACAGAAAGTACTATTTGTAGATTATACTTATCAAAAAGGACACGTGAATTTCAATCAGATTCACATTGATGCTATAAAGGAAGCTGGCTACGATGTAGACATTGTCCTTCATTCTGATATAGCTGCTTGTTTGAATTATTCGGAAAAAGATTATGTTTTAAGATTACCCAATAGCTTGAGACAACGAAACAATAGCCCTATACTTAACCGCATAGTATATATCATCATTCTATTGTGGATAAAAATCAAGGTGTTCAGGTTCTCAAAATATGCTCATGTCGTGGTGTCAAGTTGTGACGAACCGACATTGGGATTGTTTCCCTTATGCCGAAATATGTATATAATGTGTCATAACACAGCTTCGGTGCATTCTAAGGTTAAACGCTTTTTCTTGAAACGTTTGTCACGGCACAATATGTTTCTTGTCTTTGACGAGTATATGAAGACACCATTTATTAAATATGGCATCACAAACGTCAAGATTGTGTCGCATGGTTGTGTGCCACCTTTTAATGCTTATAGTGAAAAAGATTTACCAGAAGAAATAAAAGGCTTCAGAAAAGCCATATTCCATCCATCCTCAAAAGCTGATACATCTTTTGTGAAGAGTCTTGTCGCTAATACTGAATTGTGCGATTTTCTTCAAAAGGAAAATATCCTATTGTTGATTCATGGTAAAAAAGAAGAGGTGGGTAATTTATCTGGCAACATTCGCTTCATTTCGGGGTTCATGCCAACCGAGGTTTATCACGCCGTCTTTATGAGGGCAGATGTGATATTGTTGGCTTATCCTTCCTCTTTTCAGCATCAAGTCAGTGGGGTGAGCTTTGAATGTGTCGCTAATAAAAAGAATATTCTTGTGCGTGAACATCCAGCATTGAACTATTGCAAGGATTTCTATAATTATGACCCGATATTCAGTAATAATAAGGAACTTCTGCAAAAATTGAGGAATATGAATTATCACCCCTCTGATTACAAATGTGTCGTATATGCCAAAGACCTGATTCCTAATTATAAAGAAATATTTGAATGATGAAAATATCTGTTATCATACCTTCATACAAACCGGGAGAATATATAAAAGAATGTCTGTCTTCCTTGAAACGACAAACCCTTTCTCCATGCGATTTTGAAATTATTGTCGTGTTGAATGGATGCGGCGATCCTTATCTATCCGTCTTAAAAAACTATATCGAAGAAGTAAATCTTGTAAACGCCCATATTATCCAGACCGACACACCAGGAGTTTCCAATGCCAGAAATTTGGGCATTGATTCCGCAAAAGGAGAATTTCTGTTGTTTATTGATGATGATGATTGGATCAGTGAAAATTACTTGGAAAATCTTTTAGCCTTGGCTTCAACGGATACTATATCCAATTCCAATGTCCTTTTAATCGAGGATGGGAGTGAAAAGACATTGCCCTATTTTCTGTCTAATGCATACCAACGCTGTTCCTCCTGTTCTGCATTAAACTTGTTCAATGCAAGAAGTTTCCTTTCTTCTGCTTGGGGAAAACTGATACCGAAAGATGTGATAGAAAACAGAAGATTTGACACAACACATAAATTGGGAGAAGATTCCTTTTTTATGTTTTGCATATCAGATAGAATCCAGCACATAGCGTTGGCTTCTGAAGACACTATCTATTATGTGAGAGCAAGACAAGGTTCCGCTTCACGTAGGAAATACAAGTATTCAACACGAGTAGTCGTTGCCGCCAGGTTGACGAAGAGCTATCTTTTTCAATATATGAAGAGTCCATTCAAATATAATTTCCTGTTTTGGGCATCAAGAGTCGCTGCCACCATCATTAAGCTAAGAAAAAAAGAATACGTTTAAGTTAAGCATTAAAGAGAGGTCTATTTTACAGGATAGAGCTATATACAATATAAGTTTTGACTAATGAAAATATCCATTATAACCACTACATACAATAGTGTATCGACAATAGCCAATACTTTCGATTCCGTATTAAGACAAACATACACGGATATTGATTATTGGGTGATAGATGGTGGGTCTACGGACGGAACTCTTGATATTATCAAGGCTTATCAAGATAAGTTCAAGGGACGCATGAACTATGTGTCTGAACGGGATCATGGCATTTATGATGCGATGAACAAGGGCATACGGCTGTGCTCGGGCGATATTGTCGGAATATTGAATTCGGATGATTACTATACCAGTGACGATGTTCTGGAAACCTATGCCAAAGAATTTGCGAACAAGGATATTGATGCCGTTTATGGTGATATACATTTCATCAATGCTGAAAAACCGAACAAAATCGTGCGCTACTATTCTTCTTCGCTGTTCAGTCCCTTTTGGCTAAGGTTCGGATTTATGCCTGCCCACCCTTCCTTTTATGTCAGAAAGAATGTATACGACAAATACGGAGCGTATTCCTTGGACTATTTAATTGCCGCTGATTACGATATGATGGTACGCTTATTTTACAAGCACCGCATAAAAGCCAAATACATCAAGAAAGACTTTGTTACGATGAGAACAGGAGGAATGAGTACAAGAAGCATCAAAAACCGCTTGCTTATCACGAAAGAAGATGTCAAGGCGTGTCGAACTTACGGACTATACACCAACCCTATACTGATTTCCATTAAATATCTATACAAGATTTTCGAGTTTTGGGTCTAAATACTCTATCGTATAAAACGCCTCATATGAGACGAAAACTTCTTTATTTACAAGTGGTTGGAGCCATTGTTAATGACTTTTCGTGGACGGTAGTGTCCCATTTTATCTGCGGTTCCGCGTATGAAGGCGTTTTTTCTATCTGTTTTCTTGGCGGTTGAGTCTTGCCTTGTGGAAAGATTATTGTGCCCGACATGCAATAATACAGGCAAGTTCACGTTTATTATTTAAAATTGTCTAAACAAGAACATGTATATATACCTATTTATTGTCGGGGCATTCGTGGTGAGTTGCGTGTGCGGCTTTGTTTTCATTCCCGCCATACTGAAGTTTTGCAGGGAGAAGCAACTTTACGACTTGCCCGATACCAGAAAAAGACACAAGACTGCCGTGCCACGGTTGGGTGGCATATCTTTCATGCCGAGCATGGTCATTTCGTTTGTGCTTGCCATGCTCGCTCTCTGCCTGATGGAGGGCCGGGGGGTGAAGGTGAGTCTGGCAAGTGTCTATATGCTCTTGGGGACACTCTTGGTCTATGCCACAGGCATCGTGGACGATGTGGTGGGGCTTCATGCCACTCCCAAGTTCTTGATCCAGATTATGGCAGCCTCTTTTCTGCCCTTGTCGGGGCTCTACATCAACAACTTGTATGGCTTCTGCGGCATCCATGAGGTGGCTTCATGGGTGGGCATGCCCCTCACGGTGTTTGTCGTGGTTTTTATAGACAATGCGATGAACCTTATCGACGGCATAGACGGACTTGCTTCCGGACTTTGCATCATTGCCCTGACTGGCTTCTGTGTGCTCTTTGTGCAGATGAACGTGTGGGTGTACTGCATGCTGATTGGGGCGTTGGTGGGCGTGCTGGTGGCTTACAGTTACTATAATGTGTTTAGCAAGACCCAAAAACTGTTCATGGGCGACTCTGGCAGCTTGACTTTGGGGTTCATCCTGGCTTTTCTTTTCGTGAAATACAGCATGCTTACGCCGTTGATGAACGAGTATCGTCCTCAGGGATTCCTGATGGCCTATTCGCTGCTGATTGTGCCTGTGTATGACGTGGTGCGCGTCATTCTGGTGAGGATGCGGTTGCGCAAACCGCTCTTTGATGCCGACCGCCACCACATTCACCACAAACTGATGGATATGGGCATGACTCAGCACGAGGCTTTGGTCACCATATTGCTGATGGCGGTGTTCTTTGTCGTGTTCAATGGCGTGATGAGCCGTTGGCTGTCTGTCACTTACGTTGTCCTGGCAGACGTGGTTGCCAATGTGCTGTTCCATGCTGTGGTCAGCATGATAATCAGACGAAAGGAAGTGGCTGCATGAAGAGGAGTTGCGATTTCTTGATGGCCCTGATGGCCCTGGTGTTGTTTGCTCCCTTGTTTCTTGTGTGCTACCTGGCAGTGAAGTTGGAAGACCGGGGACCGGCCATCTTCAGTCAGGAACGGATAGGGAAGGGTGGCAGGCCGTTTTCCATATATAAGTTCAGAAGCATGAAGGAGGGAGCTGAAGAGGAGGAACCACTTCTCTATAGCCATGAGAACGAAACGCGCATGACGCGCACCGGCAAGTTCCTTCGTGAGCACCATCTTGACGAACTGCCGCAACTATGGAACGTGCTGAAGGGCGACATGGCGTTTGTGGGGCCACGGCCGGAACGCAAGTTCTTCATCGACCGGATTATGGAGCGTGACCCGCGCTATGCGTTGCTCTATCAAATCAGGCCGGGCGTGACTTCGTATGCCACGCTTTATAACGGCTATACTGACACCATGGAGAAGATGATCCGGAGGTTGGAACTCGACCTGTATTATCTGGAGCACCGTTCCTGGTGGCTCGATTTCAGCATACTCTTCAAGACTTTCGTGAGCATTGTGTTCGGAAAGAAGTTCTGAAAAGAACGGATGTCGCTTGCCCCTGATGGGACTTCCGGCTTCCGCTCTTTTCGTTTTTAGGAGTCAAAAACAGTGTCCTGTCATTTGCTCAATTCGGCGAAATGTAGTAATTTTGCACTCCCTTTTTGCCCTGACAATCGGTCTGGGAATAGGATAACGCATTTATAATCACACGCAATGACTGACACAGCTATCACACACACTTCTGCGGCATGGACCGAAATAGAATACGGTGCCGCTTGTTTGAGCCCTTATCTGGCCACTCCCGTTTACCTTCCTAAAGAAACCAGTTATTTCCTTTGTCGTGAAGACGGCACACGCAAGCCTGCCCGACTCTCGTTCGTGGTGTTCAAAAGTGCCACTGCGGCAGCAGACGACGAGTGGGAAGACGATCCTATGGTGGGACCGCTGCTCATTGATGTGCTCGGTGACGGTGATGAAGAGGTGGAACCTGTAGAGGCTCTGTATCTCGGCACCGAACCGGAAAAGTTCATCCGGGTGGCAGAGGAAGATGACCGGAGCATCACTTTCTCCATCCGCTGGCGACAAGGAAGTGTCAGTGTGGAGAAAGCTGTGAGCACGGACCTCGGGTGGAAAATACGTAAGGAAGACTTCACGGAGGATGGCATCAAGTGTACGCTCTCGCCACGCCGTGGCGAGCCATTCTCCGTCAGACTTCAGATTCCCTATATGGGCTTCTCGCTGACCGATGCACAGGGCGGCAAACTGTCGGGCGACTTGGAGATTCATCCCGATGAGGTGGACAACTATGCCTATTCCTTTGTGGGTGACGACACCGACGACCGTTTCTCCATAGTACTTGACAACGGGCACCTCAACTACCTCTGCGTGCTCCGCGACGGCGGCAGGTTGGCGGTGCGCAATCTGCGTGACAAGCTGGCTGTGGTGGACGAAATCGGTGCCACAGGCCGCCTTTCCGAACTCCTGATGGGGGCACACGAGGTGGTATTGAAGAACAAAAACAGACGGTGGCACATCACTCTCGGCATGGGAAACGGCACGGGTGTGGAGATGCCCGATTGTGATGCCGTGGCGCTGGCCCGCCATGCCTACTCGCTCTTCGTCTCGCCAGATGGCAACGATGAGCAGGCACTCGCCAACCGACTGATGCTCCTTGAGGGCAAACTCGGATTCCAATGGATGTGGCTGAAGGAAGACGACTGGAGCCATGAGCATTTGGAAGGACTTATGAACCTGGAGGGTATGGAACAGAATCCGAAGAAGATGATGGAGCAAGCGCTTGTGTATAATAGGTATGAGAGTTTCATGAAGCGGCTTTGCGCCCTTTCTTACGTCACACAAAAGCCTCTGCAGGGTGACCAACTTCAAGCACGCAACAATAAGCGCAAGATAGCCCGTTGTGCACGCACCCTGAAAGCCCATCAGGCAGGAGAACTGAGCGTGTGGGACTTGACAGAGGAGGAACGTCGTGAGATTCTTCATCTCTTCGGCACGTTCCACCGGGAATTCACTGCTGCGCTCGAGGAGGATTGAGCCGACTGTTGCCGATACCTGAACCGCAACTCGGAAACTTGCAGTATGCAAACATATTACTAACAGATGTATTTGCAACATGCTAATCTCCTGTTAGTGGCATGTTAGCTCTCCGTTAGTGGCATGTTAGCTCTCTGTTAGTGGCATATTGGCTTTCCGTTAGTGGCATATTGGCTTTCCGTTAGTGGCATGTCGTCGTTTTCTTGGAGAACAGGTAGAGTGGATGCCGAGGGCTGGCTCACGTTGGTGAAAGCCGTTCGGAACGGGACGCCTGGTGGCGAATTGTGGGCGGATAGGAAAATAAAAGGGAAGAAATATTTGCACAATTCGGATAAAACAAGTAACTTTGCAGCCTGTAACGAGATTATACATTAATAACAACAATATTTAATTAAGAAAATGAAAAAAGGTATTCATCCCGAAAACTATCGCCCCGTCGTATTCAAGGATATGTCCAACGGCGATATGTTCCTTACACGTTCTACATGCAAGACAACAGAGACAGTAGAATTTGAAGGTGAAACTTACCCAGTGGTAAAAGTCGAAATCTCAAGCACTTCTCACCCATTCTATACTGGTAAGAGCAAGCTTGTCGACACAGCAGGTCGCGTAGACCGCTTCATGAACCGTTACGGTAAGCTGAAGAAGTAATATATAGATACCATTTTTATATATTTTTCGTACGAGAGGAGTGCGTTCAGTCGTAGTTGCATATGCGATTGGCCGCACTCTTTTGCGTCTACAAACGTATTCATGCGGAACTATAGAGAACGGACAGGTGCTCAGCCCTGCCAAGAGCGGACTCCTCGTCCCCAAGTATTTCTTCATGGCCATTCTGTGCAAGCGAAACGGCAACTACAAGGCCATCGCCTTCTGGGCGGAACATACCGCTAAGGATACAAGGAACGACAAACTATCTGCATACATGATTTCGGTGGTCGAACTGGAAGAGAAAACCGGCATCGACTTCTTCTGCAATCTGCCCGACGACGTGGAAACACGTGTGGAGAAAGTGAAACCTAACACGGATGCCGTGAAGGCGGCATGGATGCTGGTAGGAAAATAACAGAACCACACTGTAAACACAAAAGGCAAGCCTCTGAATCGAGTGCTTGCCTTTTGTGTTTGTGCGGTCTTTACATTCTTGTCGCTTTCTTGCCCATCTTGATGACGGCAGTCTTCTGTCCGCTTCCTATTGCACGGGTGTAGCGGTCCAGGCTCAGCTCGTCATCCTCGTTGATGTTCAGTCCGTGCATGGACGCGTCGAAGATGCTTGCGCTCAGGTCAAGGTCGGCATAATAGATGACGAAGCACTCACCGCCGTCATATCTCAAGTATATGTTGCGTGTGCGCGGGTCAATATACCAAGTGAAGTTGTATTGGTCCGTCATCGTGTCGTCGCCATAGCTTCCGTCCGAACGCAGTCGGTAGCGGTACTCCACGCCGCTTCCGTTCAGCGAGTTCCTGTTATACTGGTAGAAGCCGAAGTCAGAGCCGTAGGTATACACGCCATCCCTGTCTGAAACGGTGATGGTGCCGCCCCATTCGCCGTTGACATACTGTGCCATCTGTATCATCTGCGCCGTGCCGTAGTCAAACGGACTGTGATACCAGTCATAGTTGTCGTACCATCCGCCGTAATAGTCATAATAATCCCACCCGTCATCCGGGTCGCAGCTGGTCAGAAGAAAAGGCATCATCGCCACTGCCAGCATTGCAAGCCAAGTGTTCATGCGTTTCATAATCCGTGAGTTTTAATTGGTTCTTTGTTTTTACTGCTTGCAAAAGTAAGGCAAATCGCCGACACAGCCAAAGGGAAACCGCTATAACTTGATAGGGGAAATCCTAAAAAAGAGGATAACCTTTAGCCTATTTCAATTTTAATTGCTAACTTTGCACACATAAGAAAAGAACGATTATTAAATACACACACATAACACACAAATGAGAACTGTATACGATTTCTCTGTAAAAGACAGAAAAGGTAAAGAAGTATCATTGAAGGAGTATGCCAATGAAGTGCTGCTCATCGTCAACACTGCCACGAAGTGTGGTTTCACCCCTCAGTATGAAGAACTTGAGAAACTCTATGAGAAGTATCACGCACAGGGCTTTGAAGTGCTTGACTTTCCTTGCAACCAGTTTGGCACACAGGCTCCCGGCACAGACGAGTCTATCCATCAGTTCTGCAAACTGAACTACGGCACGGAATTCCCCCGTTTCAAGAAGGTGAAGGTCAACGGACCGGACGCAGACCCTCTCTACAAGTTCCTGCAGGAACAAAAGGGCTTTGCCGGTTTTGATCCCTCCCACGAGCTTACTCCCGTACTTGACGAACTGCTGTCGAAGGAAGATCCCGACTACAAGGACAAGGCAGACATCAAGTGGAACTTTACTAAATTCCTCACCAACAAGCGCGGCATGGTCATGGCCCGCTTTGAGCCGACAGAGAGTATCGAGAACATAGCCAAGCAGATAGAAGAATTGCTGGCACAATAAAGTACGACAACAAGCTAACAATTATGGAAAGAGAACATATCAGCTGCCTCGTGATCGGCAGCGGTCCAGCCGGCTACACGGCGGCCATCTATGCATCAAGAGCCAATTTACACCCCGTGGAGTATTGTGGTCTTCAGACTGGCGGTCAGCTCACACAGACCACATTGGTAGAAAACTTCCCCGGTTTCCCTACAGGCATCGATGCCAACGAACTGATGATGAACATGCAGGAGCAGGCCAAGCATTTCGGCACAGACCTGCGCGACGGAGAAATCGTGAAGGCAGACTTCAGCAAGGCTCCCTATGTGCTGACCACGGATGAAGGCAAGGAAATAGAGGCCGACACTGTTATTATCGCTACTGGAGCATCTGCCAAATATCTCGGCTTGGCTGATGAGGAGAAATATAAGGGCGAAGGCGTTTCTGCCTGTGCCACCTGCGACGGATTCTTTTATCGCAAAAAAGTGGTGGCTGTAGTGGGCGGCGGCGATACGGCCTGTGAAGAGGCGCTCTATCTGGCAGGCTTGGCCAAGAAGGTCTACCTCATTGTGCGTAAGCCATTCCTCCGTGCCAGCGACGTGATGCAGAAGCGTGTGCTGAACAAGGAGAACATAGAAGTGCTTTTCGAGACCAACACCCTTGGCTTGTTTGGCGAGAATGGCGTGGAAGGCGCCCATCTGGTTAAGCGCAAGGGAGAAGCAGACGAAGAGAAGTTTGACATTGCCATCGACGGGTTCTTCCTGGGTATTGGTCATAAGCCCAACAGCGATGTGTTTAAGGAGTGGGTGGAGACTGATGAGCAAGGCTATATCAAGACAGATGGTGTGAGCCCTGCCACCAATGTACCCGGCGTGTTTGCTGCCGGCGACGTAGCTGATCCCCACTATCGTCAGGCCATCAATGCAGCCGCCAGCGGTTGCCGCGCTGCCATTGAAGCAGACAAGTATCTAAAGAATCTGAAAGGATAAATACTACGGATTATAGGAAAAGAGCACGATTGCCAAAGCTTTAACTTTAGCAACCGTGCTCTTTTCTTTTTTCTTGCTTACATTATAATTATAATTTGTCAATCTCGTCAACGGACAATCCTGTTGATTGGGAAATAGTTGCTGCAGGAACTCCATTTCGCTTCAAGGCAAGTGCAACTTGGCGTATGCCTTCTGCCCGTCCTTCTTCGATTCCGGCCGCCCGTCCTGCGGCTCTTCCTTCAGCCCATCCTTCATCACGGCTGGTGTCGAACAGGCTTCTCATGTGGCGCACAGATTCCATATGCCGATAGTAGGAGCGTTTGTCGTTGGTTGAGAGGGCGTCAATGCGTAGGCAGTTGCGGGCTTCTGCAAGTCCCGGTGCCTTGGCATTATTGTCAATTTGTCCTGTCTTCAGAAATTCCATCCATTCGTCGAGAGGCGTTTTTGCCACCTTGTCGAAGTCGTTGACGCGCAGTACGTAATACTCGGGAAACAGGTCGCCAGCATCCTTGCGCACCAATGTCTCAGACTGTCTATTGCCAAAGAACCTCTCGTTTTGTCTAACAGACAATTTCAATATATCATGCGGATCATGCAGGCCTTGGAATATGGTCTTGCCATGATATACGTAATCGTTACCCTGTCCCAGTTCGAAGTAAACGATATTGACTGAATAGATCTTGCGCACCTTGTCATAGCTGTCGCTCAAGCCAATGTATTCAGTGATGGCCTTCGACACGCCATAGAGCATGCGATGGAAATAAGTCAGTTCACGACTGTTTTGTATTTCCACGATAATCAGTTCCTGCTTGTCGTTCTCTGCAAGCAGGTCAACACGGTTGTATTTGTCATCCTCATCTTCTTGGTTTCCTTCGCTTTCAAGGAAACGCACGATAGTTATCTTTTCGTTAAGCAGTGAGGTGAGCAGTCCTTCCAGCACGGCATGGTTGGCCTTGTTGCGCAGCAGGCGCTTCATAGCCCAGTCAAATCTGATATAGTCTGTTACCATTGTTATCTTCCTTTCACTATGATTTTGCTGCAAATATAGATAAAATGAGTGGAATACGAAATAATTTCTACTTGTTTTTTGGTACGGGTGTTTTCTTTTGCAGTCTTCTTTCTTGTACGGCATAGAGCCCTAAGAAGGTAAGGGCCCCATTAAACATAAGCAGTTCATATCCAAACTTATAGCCGGCATAGTAACGGGCAAACCATTCTATCCCATAACAAACCATAGGTGCACTGATGCATATCCAAGGCACCCAATGGCCCCGGGCTGTACGGCGGGTGAACAGTCCGAAGGCAAAAAGGCCGAGCAGTGGACCATAGGTGTAAGAACACAGGGTGTAGATGGCATCGATAATACTCGTGGAGTTGAATGTACGGAATAGCAGAATGAAAGCAACAAAGACCAGGGCCATACCCATGTGCACCCTTCGGCGGAGTTTCTCGTTGGATGGTTGGCGGCAAATGTCCACACAATAGCTGGTGGTTAGGGCGGTGAGGGCAGAGTCGGCACTGGAAAAAGAGGAGGCTACAACGCCCAGGGTAAACAGTACTACGATCATGTCGCCCAATCTGCCGGTGGCTGCAAACATGGGAAGCAGGGCGTCGCCCTGTGCGGGCAAGCCGATGCCTTCCTGGCGAGCCAGTTGCATGAGCAGGATGCCGAGTGTGAGGAAGAGCAGGTTGGCAGGGAGAAATGCCACGCCATAGGTACACATGTCTTTTTGTGCCTCACGTAGAGTGCGGCACGTCAGGTTTTTCTGCATCATGTCTTGGTCGAGTCCAGTCATGACGATGACTATGAACACTCCGCTTAAGAACTGTTTCCAGAAGTACTGCCTTGACATCCAGTCGTCCATCACGAATATGCGGCTATGCGGGTCTTCCGTTACGGCCGCTATCGTGGAGTTGAGGTTGAGGTGCAGGGCAGAAGCCACGCCTATTATTATTAGCATGAGGGCGGTAAACATGCAGAGCGTCTGCAGGGTGTCCGTCCACACCAGTGTCTTGATGCCTCCCTTACGGGTATAGAGCCAGATGAGGGCCACCATGGCCACGACCGTAAGGATGAAGGGAACGCCCATGGGGCCAAGTACAAACTGGTGGAGAAGAAAGCACACCACATAGAAACGTGCTGCCGCACCTGTCATCTTGGAGAGCAGGAAGAACCATGCACCTGTCTTGTAGGCACTGTGCCCCAGTCTTTGGTCGAGGTAGGTGTAGATGGTGGTGAGATTCAAGCGGTAGTATACGGGCAAGAGAACAAACGCCACGACGATATAGCCCACGATGAAACCGAGACAGGTCTGGAGGTAGGTCATGTCTATGCCCATCACCATGCCGGGCACGGAGACGAAAGTCACGCCGGAGATACTGGCACCCACCATGCCGAAGGCCACCATATACCAAGGTGACTGGCGGTTGCCTCGGAAAAATGTATCGTTGTTGCTGCGTCGGCTTGTCAGCCGGCTGAGTGCCATAAGAACTATGAAGTAGACAAGAAGGGTGGAAAGAATGAGCATAGTTGTTTTTATTATAATAACAGATGCCGGGAAATATTATTGTATGAACATGAAAAAAGGAATGTAGAATCCGCCATGGACCACTACATTCCTCTCCTGTTGGATTGTCTGTAATCTTTTATCTCATTATCTTGACGATGCGTGGACTGATGCCTCGTCCTTCCACCTTGGCAATGGCCATACGCTCACCGATGCCGGCAAGCGATACTTTCCGCTTGCTGATGGTCTGCACCGAGAGGAGCGAGCCGTTGGCGGAATAGACGTAGAGCATGCCGCCCAGGGCATTGTCGCTCACGGTGATACAGTCGCTTGAACGGTCGTAGCCCACTTGTGGCGATGCGGTAGCCACCGTTTTGATGCCGGTAGAGAAACCGTCTTTGAGTGTCTCGCCCATCAAGCTGCAGAGGTAGGCTTCAAGCGCTGTATATCCGTCGGCATTCACCTTGTTCTGGTCTGCCACATGGGGGTCAAGTCCGTGTGCCTGTTCCCATTCGTCCGGCATGCCGTCACCGTCGGTGTCTACGGGTGCAGTCCAGTCGGTAGACAGTGGCAGGAAGCCTTCGCAGTCGGCTTCGGTGTCGATGATGCCCGTAGTCTTGCCCAAGGTGGTGCCTCCATAGTGCGAGGTGCCAGTGCGTGCCTCGTCTACCACGCGGCGTTCCACCTGGTCGCGGTTGATGGTGCCTGCATGGTTGAGCACGTAGTCGTAGGCGTCGTTGGCAGGCAGGATGTCGGTGAGCATATACTGGTTGGGGTCATAGTTGCCCACGTTGCCAGTTGCCGAATACTTGTAGTAGGCATGCTTAGGCACGATGCGGCTGTTGACGCGTATCTGGTCGAGCGAGTAGGTCTCTGCCGCCATGGCTGTCCAGTTGTCGGCATTGGCCGCAGCATTGCCTTCAATGACATTGCCGTTCACGTACCACTGTGCCGGTGCCCATGAAGTGGCGCCATCGCGGGCATAGCTTGAGTTGACGAAGATTACTTTCGATGCTTCGTTTGAGGCGTTGCCCGGTTTGTAGTAGTTGTTCATGAAGTTGCATTCGTGGGCTGAGTTCTCACCGTTGTAGGAAGATATGTCTGCCGTGTTCTCGCCACCGTAGCATCCGCCGTTCTTGCCGAAGTTGTAGTTTACGTTGTTGATGTATTCCATGAACACCACGTTGTCTTCGCCGCGTGCACCGTTGATGCGCGGACTGCGCGACTGGTTGTCGGCAAGCAGGTTGCGGCAGTAGGTGGCTGGCGAGCCTCCCCATTGCACTCCGTAGCCGCGCACGCCTTTGGCATGGCCTGCATTGTAGAGTCCTTCATGCACGATGCTGTTCTGCACGGTGAGGAAGTGGGAGTCTTGCGTGTTCATGTTTTCTTCCATGGACCAACCGAAGGTGCAGTGGTCAAAGATGAAGTTGGAGCAGTTTTCCACGCCGAGAGCCTGGTCCTGCAGCTTGTCGCTGTTCACGTCGAGCTGTCCTGCGCGGAAGCGCACGTTGCGCACGATGAAGTTCTGTGAGCCGCCCAGGTTCACCTTGTTGCGGATGAGTGAGATGCCTTCACCGGGAGCTGTCTGTCCGGCGAGCGTCCAGTCGGTGCGCTGGATGCGGAGGGCAGAACGGAGTTCTATGTTGCCGCTCACGGCAAAGACGATGGTTAGCGGTTCGTCCTTGTACTGGCTGAATGCCCAACGCAGGGTACCCTCAGATCCGTCGTCGGCAAGTTTTGTCACGGTGACCACTTTGCCGCCGCGGCCGCCGGTGGTGAACTTGCCGAAGCCCTCTGCCGATGGGAAGGCCTTGAGTTTCTGTGCTTCGCTGGCCTTGACCAGCTTGCTCACCACGCCCTGACGCGATACGGAACGCACGCTGTAGGCTGTGGCCTCGTCGGCAGAGGCGAGGACTATAGACGCCTTGTCGGTGAAACTATGGAAGGTGCCGTCTTTGTAGACAAGATAGCCTGCTGCCTGGTCGTCGCTCTCCCAGGAGAGTTCGGTGGGTGACGTGACGAAGTTCATGGGAGCTGCAGCGCCACGCACAACCGAAGCGTAGTCGAAGGGCACGTCGGACATCTTGGCGAACATGAATTCCGGATTCATGTAGGCTTCCACTTCCTTGTCTGTGGCCTGATGGGAGAAGGAGGCGCGTCCGGAAGTGGCGGCGAGTGTGCCGTCGGCATTCATGTTCTTGTATTCGTAGAGCGAAGAAAGTGAGCCTCTGCCGTTCCATTCTGTCCAGCCCTTGGTGTTGATGTGCTTGCCGAGCTTGCACTGCAGGAACATGGCGCCGCTCTTCTCGTCCCAAGGACGTCCCAGGGTATAAGCACCGTCGGCCACTCCGTCTTCGGCGGTAATAGTGCAACCGCGGAAGAAGAGGCCCGGGTAGAAGGCTGTCTGGCTCAGTTCGGGATAGAGCACCTGTGTCATGGGGATGGCCGAAGAGGCTGGGGCTGTGATGTAGCCACTGCCCTTGACGCAGCGCAGTTCACAGTCGTCGAACCATTCGAGACCACCGTCGTAGATGAAGTCGGTGGCGCCCTCGATGGTGCAGTTGGTGAAGTAGCCGCGGTTGCCCACATTGGCTTTATAGGTGTCCTGGTAGCCACTCAGCAGGCAGTTCTTGAACACGTGGGCGTCGGCATTGGTGTAGAGTGCTTCGGCCTGTCCCACGTTGCCGCTCGTGTTGCGGATGGTGAGGTTCTCGGCATAGAAGCAGGGCGTGAACACGTTGAGGGCTGCACAGTCGTTGTAGGTGTTGGCTTCGTTGCCTGTGCCGCGGCTCACGCTTGATGTGAGGATGGTCTGGTCGCGGTCTTCGCCGATGAGGCTGATGAACTTGTTGTGCTGGTCTTTGGTGCCGGCATAGAGGTTTTCGTCGTAGGTGCCCTTGCGCACATAGATGATGCCGCGCGATCCGTCGGGCACGGCGTTGATGGCTTCCTGGATTTTGGTGTAGTCGGCAGTTCCATCCTGTGCCACGGTGAGGAGCACCACGGGCGCACCCGTATCGGGCGCTTCCTTCTTGTCGGGGTCAGCGTCGCCGAGGTCGGATATTTCGCCCACGTCTGCCAACGGATGTTCCTTGGCATACTGTGCCTGCTGGGCAGTGATTTCGTTGCCGAAGATTTGTATCTTGTGCACGCGTGGAGCTTGTTTCTGGGCCAAAGGTGCATAGCCCTGGTCTCTGTAGGCTTTCGACCCGTCGGCTTTCAGCACGGGATTGTCGGGGTCGTCACCGTCCCACACGCGCCAACGGAGCGACACGTCGCTGGCATTGATGACATTCTCCATGAAGTAGCCCTGGTCGCTGAACACGGTGTAGCCCTGCTGCTGCGATTCGGACCCCATCCATACCAACGGCTTCCATTCTCCGTCGCCCACCTTGTAGTCGCACTTGATGCCGCGTCCCCAAGAGGTAGACGACCACGACCACTGCACGCGCTCCACATAGGGAATGTGGTCTATTTCCATCCAGCCGTGCTGCGACTCAGTGGTCTGGGATGCGTCGCGACACATCTGCACGAATCCGGCTTCGCCATAGTTGGGCTTGCCGTTCGAGTCGTAGGTGATGTTGTCTTCCAAGTATTTGGTGTGGCCGGTCACTGTCCAGTTGTTATATCTGGTAGCACTGTTGCCGCTTGGCTTCTGGCCGAGATAGTAGATGCGTGAGAAGGCTGCCGTGGCACCGCCGTGGCCGCCTGCCGACTTCTTGTTGGCAAAGGTGCAGTTGTGGAAAAGAATCGGGTAGCTGACGTTGCCCGAAGGGTTGGCGGCTATTTGTTTGATGTAGTTTATGTAGCCACCAGCTGAGAATGGCGGACAGTCTACGCCCGTCTGTCCCTTCCAGGTGTCGGGCCACGTGAGGTCGCTGAAGTTGATGTCGATTACCTTGGGGTAGG
The DNA here is from genome assembly GCA_905198745.1 of uncultured Prevotella sp. Lineage (GTDB taxonomy): Bacteria > Bacteroidota > Bacteroidia > Bacteroidales > Bacteroidaceae > Prevotella. Next base: position 29,324 of record CAJKDU010000020.1, read on the forward strand.
TGGAGCTGTTGCTCCATTCTGCCACCACGCAGTCGGGGTCGAGGCTTCCCTCTATCTTCGCCTGCAAGGGCGCAGAGAACCCGACCAGCAAGCACAGGGTGCTTAGCCATTTTGTTTGTTTGTTCATTGCTTATTGTTGGTTTTGGTTTTGTATATACAGTTTATAATAATAGTACGCGCGCGAGCACGCTTTCACGGAAAGAAAATGAGATAAGGCAGGCAAAGGTAACGAAATAGAACAACTTTGGCAAGTTTAATAACAAAAAGTTGGCTGTCAGGATAAATATTGCTACTTTTGTGGGACCAAACCAATAATAAACCATAAGATATGAAGAAACAAAAACGATTCCTGCTCGACGAAAGTGAAATACCTGAACAGTGGTACAACATACAGGCCGATATGCCCAACAAGCCTCTGCCTCCGCTCAACCCGCAGACCCTTGAGCCGATGAAGGCCGAGGACCTGGCACAGATATTCAACATGGAATGTTCACGCCAGGAACTCGACACTGAGCATGCCTGGATAGACATTCCCGACGAGGTGCGCGAACTCTACACCTACTATCGTTCCACTCCACTTGTGCGTGCCTACGCCCTGGAGAAGGCGCTCGACACGCCTGCCCACATCTATTTCAAGAACGAAAGCGTGAGCCCGTTGGGCTCGCATAAAATAAACTCTGCCTTGGCGCAGTGCTATTACTGCAAGAAAGAAGGCGTGACAAACGTCACCACAGAGACCGGTGCCGGACAGTGGGGTGCCGCCCTGTCGTATGCCGCCAAGATTTTCGGACTCGAGGCAGCCGTGTATCAGGTGAAGATAACCATGAAACAAAAGCCATATCGCTCGGCAGTAATGCGCACGTTCGGTGCCACGGTAGAAGGCTCACCCTCCATGTCGACCCGTGCCGGCAAGGACATTCTCACCCGCGATCCGCTGAATCCCGGTTCACTGGGCACGGCCATCTCCGAGGCTGTGGAACTGGCCATGCAGACTCCCGGGTGTAAGTACACGTTGGGTTCAGTGCTCAACCATGTGGCTCTTCACCAGACAGTTATCGGTCTGGAGGCAGAGAAGCAGATGGCCATGGCCGACGAGTATCCCGACAAGGTGATAGCCTGTTTCGGTGGCGGCAGCAATTTCGGCGGCATGGCATTCCCTTTCATGCGCCATAATCTGCAGGAAGGTAAGAAAACGGAGTTTATAGCCGCAGAGCCTTCAAGTTGCCCCAAACTTACACGCGGCAAGTTCGAATATGACTATGGCGACGAGGCTGGCTACACGCCGCTGCTGCCCATGTTCACCCTGGGCCACGAGTTTCAGCCTGCCAACATCCATGCCGGTGGCTTGCGCTATCACGGTGCAGGCATGATAGTGTCGCAGCTGCTCAAGGACGGCTACATGCACGGCGTGGACATACCGCAGTTGGAGAGCTTCCAGTCGGGCATCCTCTTCTCACGCACCGAGGGCATCATCCCTGCTCCAGAGAGTTGTCACGCCATAGCCGCCACTATCCGCGAGGCTTTGAAGTGTAAGGAGGCGGGCGAAAAGAAGACTCTGCTCTTCTGCCTGTCGGGCCACGGACTGATAGACATGCCGTCGTATGACAGCTATCTGAGCGGCGACTTGCAGAACTATGTGGTTTCGGACGAGGAAATACAGAAGTATCTTGCCCACGTGCCCAAGGTTATGTAGTTTTGTCGGGCGATGAACCAGCATCGCGGGTATAAACAGGAAATGTGCAAGACCGGAAGAAGATTTGTCTCCGGGACTTGCACATTTTTGTTCTTTTCGGGCTCTTCCCATACTTTTGCTTTTGCATTCGTGCTGCCGGTTTGGTAGGGGTGCGTCCTGCTTTTGCAGCCTTGTTTCCCGGCCATATTCATTTTTACCACGGTGAAAAGTTCCTAAGTATGCCGTTAACGAGTTATTAACGGCACACTAACGCCCCGTAAGTGGCAGAGTTACGCATCGTAAGTATGCCATTAACGGGAAGCGCCCTCCGATTCTCAACGCAAGAGTCGGAGGGCGCTTTTCATGTTTTGAAGTAGGGCGTGTCTTTTAGAATTGAAAATAAATGAAGGGCTGTATGCCGCTGCTCTTCACCTGAATGACAATGTAGATGACGGCTGTGATGAGCAAGGCACAAACCACCACGTTGGTGCGGCTGATAAGGCGGATGATGCCGTCCTGCCAACTGTCGGGCAAATAGTGGCTCACGTAGCCGAAGCCCATGATGAGGAATATGTATTTGTAGCCGTCAAGAACTTGTGGCAACAACTCCGGGTGGAAATCGGTGAATATCTGCTGTAGCATTGTCCAGCTGCCGGCGAAGGTGGTGTTGCGGAAGAAAATCCATGCCAGGCACACGAAGTGGAAGGTCAGGAATATGGCTCCCCACTTGCGCCAGCCTGTGGGCTCATAGTGCTTGGGGTGATGGAGCACCTCCTGGCTGAAATATTTGTGAAGGGCAAGTGCCGTGCCGTGCATGCCGCCCCAGAACACGAAGTTGAGGCTCGCACCGTGCCAAAGCCCGCCGAGGAGCATGGTGACGATGAGGTTCACGTATTGCCGAACCTTTCCCTTGCGGTTGCCGCCAAGCGAAATGTAGATGTAGTCGCGTATCCAGGTAGAGAGCGAGATGTGCCAGCGGCGCCAAAAGTCGGTGATGCTGGTGCTGCGGTAGGGGGCGTTGAAGTTGATGGGGAAGTGGAAACCCAGCAGCAGGGCAATGCCTATGGCCATGTCGCTGTAGCCGCTGAAGTCACAATATATCTGCATGGCATAGCCATAGACGCCCAGCAGGTTCTCGATGCCGGAATACAGGGTGGGGTTGTCGAAGATGCGGTCCACGAAATTGAGCGAGATATAGTCGCTGATAACGGCTTTCTTGAACAGACCGATGACAATGAAATACACTCCCTGGGCAAACATCATGCGGGTGATGCGGACAGGTTTGCTGATTTGCGGGGCAAAGTCGCTGGCTCGCACAATGGGACCTGCCACGAGCTGGGGAAAGAACGACACGTAGAAAGCATACTGCAGCAGGTTGGGCAGTGGCTTGAGCGAACCGCGGTAGACGTCGATGGTGTAGCTCATGCTTTGGAACGTGAAGAAACTGATGCCCACGGGCAGGAAGATGTCCCACGGCTGGAAGTTGTGGCCAATCATCTGCGAGAGCATGCCGGCAAAGAAATTGGTGTATTTGAAGTAGCCGAGCAGTCCGAGGTCTATCAACAGGCTGAGCGTGACAAGGCGCTTGCCGAGCTTGCGGTTGTCGCGGTGGCGGTCAATGGCATGGGCTATGTAGAAGTCGGACGCGGTGACCACGGCAAGCAGAAAGAAGTACATGCCGCTGCTCTTGTAGTAGAAATAATAGGAGAAAAGCGTCACGAAGAGCAGCCGCGCATTGAACTTGCGCTGCAGCAACATATAGACAAGAGAGAAGCCAAGAAACAGCAGCAGGAACGTTCCGCTGCTGAAAATCATAGGCTCCTGTGGGTTGTAGCTGAGGGTGTGGATGAGGTTGGTGAGAATATCGCTGTTTGCGTTCATCTTTTATTTATTCTTGTTTCTTTTGTTAATAGAAATCTTCGTAGCCAGCCATAAGCGACTTGTAGAATGATGTGGCGACGATTTTTCCTCCGCCGTACGACAGGTGGGTGTAGTCTTTGTTGGCCATGTTGCGGTCCACCAGTTTCTTCATGCTGCCTTTGCCCCCCATAGCCTTGAACAGGTCGAAGAAAGCCACGCCTGTTTCCGAAGCCATCAGCTTCTGGTAGGCACCGAGCTGTTCCACACCACGCATCGTGGTAATGCCTGAGGCAGTGCGCTCGTCACGGTCTGGCACGCTTACCACCAGGATGCTGGCATGAGGATAGGCTTGCTTCATGATCTGCACCACCTTTTTCATGCGGTTGACATAAGTCTTGTAGATGGCTGCCGTATTGCGGCTGTTCACCACGTTGAGTCCGAAGTGCAGGATGATGAGATCGTAAGGACGCAGTCGGGCAAATTCTTTCAGGGTGTGCAGCGGAATGCTGGCAAGGGTGAATCCGGCGGAGCCGCGCATGCTGAAGTTGTCGAGCGTTACGCCCTGTCGTCCCTCAAGGGCAATGCCGTAGGCGAGGGTGCCAGAGCTGACGGAACGAAACTGGTGCTTGATGCTGTTCATCTGTCCCAGGGTCTCGTGCATCTGCACTTCGCCCGAACCGGCAATGGCCGTTGTCTCTGGGCCTGCACCGTTGACAGAAGTCTGAAGGTTGAAGCCGCCGGGCGTCTTGAAATACACCTTGGCGGAAGTCCATGTGGCGGTGAGCGGCTTGTACTTGGTGCCCTTGTTGGTCACCTGTGCGCCCTCTGACACATTGGTGTAGCGTTGGCTGATGCCTTCAAGAGCATGGTTGTAAGGCTTCTTCACAACCTCGTGTTCTGTCATGCCGCTGAACTGTTGTGATATGGTGCGTCGGTTGCGGATGAAGGGGCTGCCGCAGTCTACCCAGCCTGGCCCTACGCCGCCGAACTTCTGTTGGAGCATCTGTCGAAGGTCGCACGTCAGAATGTCGCCTTCGATAAAGGAGTCGCCATAGTAGGCAATGCGTACTGGGCGGTTCAGGTGCTTGCGGTTTTTCAGTGCCGCATAGAAATGGTTCATTTCGGGTGCCGATGCGCCATAGTCGTCGATCTCGGTCACACCAGGGTGCGGCTTCTTCACTTTGGGCTTTGACGGCTGACTGTCGGACGGCTTGTTGCCGCCGGCTTGCGCAAGCCGCTTGGGAGGTATTGGCTTGGGAATAATGTCTGTAACTTCAGTCTCTTGAGGCTTGATGACCTCGCTCAGAATGTTGACCGGGCGCAATTCTGTGCCGCTTACGGAGAGCGTGGGCAGCAGATGCATGAACAGCAGCAGAGACGTGATGATGGCTACCAATGTAAAGGTACGTGCTGAATCGTTCATTGTTCGTTCTTATTATTAAATGTATTATCCTGTTCGGCGTTTTTTATCTGATGCCGCGGGCTTTGTAGATACGTTCCTTGGCCTCGTTGATTTCCTGAAACTTTCTTTCCGCGGCACGGCGCACGTCTTCTCCCAATGTGGCTACACGGTCGGGATGGTGCTTGAGGGCCATCTTGCGGTAGGCATTTTTCACCTCTTCGTCTGTAGCAGAAGGCGAAATCTCGAGCACCTTGTAGGCAGACTCAAGGTCGTTGTGGTTGAGGTTGAAGATGGAGTCCACCTCTTGGGCACTGAGCCGCATGCCCATAGCAATCTGCCGGATGGCATCAATTTCTTCCTTGCTCACGTGTCCGTCTGCCTGGGCTATCATGGCAAGAAAATTGAGCAACTGGAGGCGCTGGCCATAGTCCATGTTGTCGGCAATCTGATTGGCACTTTGTAGCACTGCGTTGCCGAAGGCTCCAGGTTGCCGGGCATCCATCTTTTTCTGTTCTTCAAATATCTTGAGGAGTATGTCGTTGCCCTGCTGTTCGGCAGCAGAACCGAAGTTGTTCCGCAAAAAGTTCCGCACACATTCCATCTCGGAATGCATCACTCTTCCGTCAGCCTTGATGACATAGGCAGAGAGTACAAGGAGAGAGAAAAAGAAAGAGTTGCGCTGCCCCTCGGCTTCGCGTTGAGCGTCGTTGAAAACGTTGTTGTCGGGAGTGTTCACATGGTCCAGACCTTTCTCAAAAAGCGAACCGAGAAAGATGCCGGCGAGGGCTCCGAGTGGACCTGCAGTCATGAATCCCAGGAAACCTCCAATCCATTTTCCTATTGCCATATCGTGTCTTGTTTGTTGAGTTTTATTACCTTTTATGATTGTACAAAATTGTCAAATATTATCGTAGTCGGGAATGTCTTCCATAAAGGTGTAGGTTTGATGGTCATAATCCATCTTGCAGCAGTAGCTTTCCATTCCGTTGCTCACCACCAGATAGTCTACTTTCAGAAGAAGATTGTAGGCGGAAATCTGGTCGAAAACCTTCTGCGTGAGTTTGATGGTAGGCGCCTTGTATTCCACAATCATTCGCGGACGTAACATTCGGTCGTAGAGCACGCTGTCTGCGCGAAGGGTCTTTTCGCCAACATGAAGTTTCACCTCGTTGGCGAGCAGCCCTGTAGGGTAGTGCTTGTGCTCAATCAAAAAGTGTACGAAGTGTTGCCTAACCCATTCCTCAGGTGTGAGCGCCACGAATTTCTTTCTCAAAACGTCAAGAATTGTGGGCTTCTCCCTTGTTCCACCTATTTTTATTGGATAACTTGGTAGGTTTAATCGATACATTTTTGTACTTTTGCATTTGGGATGCAAAGTTAGTAGAATTTGGAATAATGGCAAAACAAAAGCATATTTATTCTTTTCTACAGCAGTCTTTTACACCTTATTATATATATGGAGCTCACCGAGAGCTATACCTTCTTTATATAGTAGGTAAAAGAACGCTTCAAAATTTCGATATTTCGACCGACCTATCGAGTTGCTTCCAAAAACGCGAATTATGGACATTTAATATGGTGGAAAAAAGACAAGGCGGCACTACTTATGCCTCAATCATGAAAGATTTAAAGGCTGAAAAGTATTTGCCGATTTATATTCTGATGGGTGACGAGTCTTATTATATTGATAAGATTGCGGACTTTATCACCGAGCATGCTCTTCAGAATGAGGAGAAAGACTTCGATCTTTCTGTGGTTTTTGGTTCGGATGTTACGGTCAAGCAGGTCATCGACTTGGCAAGACGATACCCTATGATGGCCAACCGTCAAGTGGTGGTAGTTAAAGAGGCGCAAAACTTGAAGAACACGGAGGCATTGGAGACATACCTGAAAAATCCAATGATGTCTACTGTTTTAGTGTGGTGCCACAAAAATGGAACTATGGACCGAAGGAAGAAGTCGTCAGCTTCTGCCATAGCACTGGCTTCTCAGATAGGAGTTGTCTTTGAAAGCAAAAAGTTGCGCGATCGTGAATTGCCAGCTTTCATCTCTGCCTATCTTAAGGCCCATCGTGCAACGATAGAAGAAAAGGCTGCGCTGATGATTGCCGATCATGTAGGTGCAGACTTGAGTCGCCTGACTTCAGAACTGGACAAGTTGCTTGTTTCTTTTGCTGATGGTGATAGGAGAGTGACTCCCGAAATAGTGGAGCGTCAGATTGGAGTGAGTAAAGATTTCAATGCTTTTGAATTGAAGAATGCCATTATCAACAAGAACGTTTTTAAGGCTAATCAGATAATCAAATATTTTGACACTAATCCTAAAGCTGGTACTCTTTACTCGTTTCTCCCGATGCTCTTCAAATATTTCCAGAATTTGATGATCGCCTATTATTCACCTAATAGAGGCAACGAAACAGAGCTTCAGAAATTTCTGGAATTGCCTTCTCCTTGGGCAGTGAAAGACTACATCACAGGCATGAGAAATTACCCGGCTTTGAAAACTATGCAGATAATCTATAAGATTAGAGAAATAGATGCCAAAAGTAAGGGCCTTGACAATCCAAATACGAGTGGGGGAGAGCTAATGAAGGAGCTAATTTTCTTCATTTTGCATTGATTTTACCCTTTTCTCATTCTATTTTAAGCCTAAAAAAGCGCTCCAATGGGGCGCTTTTTTAGGCTTAAAGTGTTCATTCTAAACGGCTTTACTCATTTTCAAAGCCTTCAAAATTAGCGTTTTTTCGTCCTTCAAAGCCGTTGTTCGGGATAATGGGAAAAATGAAAAAAATGACCTTTATGACGATTCTAATATTTAGAGTTAACAAATAGTGACATTTAATAGTTTAAATACGAAAACACAAATCGTAAACACGAGTGAACTTGATTTAATTATTTAAATGTCTAAATGTGAATTATATGACTTGTTTGAATTTGTGATATAGGATTTGAAGTTTTTAATAATACACATTTTTAAACGTGAATGGATTATTATTCACAATAAAAGATTATCGGTAAATATCTGTAAATCAGTATTTAAGTGCTAAGTTGCTCTTCTTTAAAATTAAAAATGTCACCAAGAAACGATATACAATAGCGCATATGTATAGATTTAAACGCAGTGTATTAATATGTAACATGTCAAAAACCAATTAGTTACATACGTTCGTTAAATCTAAGTATATATCCCTATATAAAGGGGGATTATTATATTTGTGAATGTAAACAGTGTTACATGTGTTTGATGGTTTATGATTTTAAATATCTATATATGTGAATATGAAATTAACAAAGATAAAATACATACACATATTTGTATATTTCAAAAAAACGATTTACCTTTGTAAAACTTTTCAGAAACGGGGCTTAAAGAGCCCAAATGACAACTTAGTACTAAAAATGAAAGACAGAATCAAACAATTGATGGAGAGTCAGAACATGACTCAGCAGGCGTTCGCAAACTTCATTGATATCTCAACAGCATCGTTGAGTGGCATACTCACAGGACGCACCAAGCCGACCCTTAATACTGTCGAGGCTATTCGGAAGAGTTTTCCCACAATCAATATAGAATGGCTCATGTTTGGCACGGGGGAAATGTTTGCCGATGGAGAGGCTCCAGACACAGCTGCAGCCAACCATGAGATTGCTGACAAGGAAGAGAAGGAAGCAACGCTCGACTTTGGTATGGATTTGGATCAGGCCGACAAGGCATCATCAATAGACACTCAGGACAAGCCTTCTTCAAAGTGTGTGGTTTCTACACCCAATCCTAACATCATTCCGGCAGTTAAATATATTGACAAACCTCAGCGTCATATAACCGAAATTCGAGTCTATTTCGATGACTTGACGTTTGAAACTTTTGTGCCCGAGAAGTAACGGGTCTGATTTATTTTTATTACTTTTGCAGGGATGTGCTGTTTGTAATGCGTGTGTAACGTTGGGGTATTGTATCCGGATACACTCCAGAACCCCAAATACACAAGTAGGCAACGTGCATTATAGTGCGGCTATTTATATTGAATAATGTTATATATAAAATGAAAAAATACATTTTGGACCTGACCGTATCGTCCGTAGAGCGTGTGAATGAGAAGTACGTTCTCCTACGTCTGACAGATACCAAGCCTTTGCCGGAGATGAATCCCGGTCAGTTTGTGGAGGTGAGAGTGGACGACTCGCCAACAACATTTTTGCGTCGTCCTATTTCCATCAACCATGTGGACTATGTTCATAATGAACTTTGGCTTCTTGTTGCCACCATTGGTGACGGTACGCGCAGCCTTGGGCGCTTGAAAAAAGGGGATGCGCTTAATTGTGTGTTGCCGCTTGGAAATGGCTTCACCATGCCCTCTCGTGCCGATGAACGCATTTTGCTGGTTGGCGGTGGTGTGGGTGTAGCTCCGCTTCTCTATTTCGGCGAACGTATCAAGGCCATGGGGGGTAAGCCTGTTTTCTTGTTGGGAGCCCGTACTGCCAAGGATTTGCTTGAGATGGATCTGTTCCGGTCTGTGGGTGATGTCTACGTTACCACAGAAGATGGAAGTGAAGGTGAGACAGGTTTTGTCACCAACCATTCCATTCTTTCACGTGAGAAGTTTGACCGTATCTCTACTTGCGGTCCCAAGCCAATGATGATGGCTGTGGCCCGTTTCGCCACTTCGGCTAGTGTAGAGTGTGAGGCCTCGCTTGAGAATATGATGGCGTGCGGATTGGGCGCTTGCCTTTGTTGTGTGGAGAAAACTACAGAGGGCAATTTGTGTGTGTGTAAGGAAGGTCCAGTGTTTAATATTCGGAAGTTGTTATGGCAGAATTAAATGTAAAGATAAAGGAACTTGAGCTGAAGAACCCAGTCATGACTGCGTCGGGCACATTCGGCTATGGATTGGAATTTGCTGATTTCGTTCCTTTGGAGCAAATCGGTGGAATCATAGTAAAGGGTACGACCTTGCATGCCCGTGAAGGCAACGACTATCCCCGTATGGCGGAAACGGCCCAAGGCATGCTCAATTGTGTGGGACTACAGAACAAAGGCGCTGACTATTTCTGTGAACACATTTACCCTCAGATAAAAGACATCGACACCAATATGATTGTCAACGTGAGCGGGTCTTCTCCGGAGGATTACGCGGCTTGTGCCGAGCGTATTGACAGCCTTGACAATATCCCTGCCATAGAGTTGAACATTTCTTGCCCTAATGTCAAGCAAGGGGGCATGGCATTTGGGGTGACGAGTAAGGGTGCTGCCAGCGTGGTGCGTGAGGTGCGCAAGCACTACTACAAGACGCTCATCGTGAAACTATCGCCCAATGTGACTGACATTACAGAGATTGCCAAGGCTTGCGAAGACGAGGGGGCCGACAGTGTGTCGCTCATCAACACGCTGATGGGCATGGCAATAGACATAGAGAAGCGTAAGCCGCTGTTGAGCATATCCACGGGCGGACTGAGCGGTCCTTGTGTGAAGCCTGTGGCCTTGCGCATGGTATGGCAGGTGGCCAAAGCGGTGAAGATTCCTGTTATCGGACTGGGAGGTATCTGCACGGCTGAAGACGCCATCGCTTTTCTCATGGCTGGTGCCACTGCTATCGAGATTGGCACGGCCAATTTCCTTGATCCGGCTGTCACCATCAAGGTGCGTGACGGCATCAACGACTGGCTCGACAGGCATGGATGCAAGTCGGTCAACGAGATTATCGGCGCACTCAACGCTTGATTTCTTTGCTGATTGCCGTTTGCACCGCAATGATGATGTGGTGCAAACGGCTTAACTTAGCAATTTGATAACCTAACAGGCAAATACACGTAACATCAGTGAAAGCGCAAGATTTGACAAGAGGAAGTGTCTTTGGCAATATCCTCACCTTTTCGTTGCCCTATATGCTGGCCTATTTTCTGCAGATGCTTTATAGCTTGGCAGACATGTTTTTCATCGGACTTTATTGTGGCGTAGACAGCATTACCGCTGTGTCCAACGGTGCGCAGGTGATGCACCTGATAACGGTAGTGCTCATCGGACTGTCCATGGGTACCACCGTGCGGACGGCGCGGGCTGTCGGGGCTGACGACAAAACGATGGCGGCACGTGTGGCGGGCATCACGGTCATCTTCTTCTCGCTGTTGGCTGTCGTGCTCACTGTGGTGCTGTTGGCTGCCCATACGCTCATTGTGCGCGCCATGGACACGCCTGTAGAAGCTGTAGCCTCTACACGCAGCTACCTTTTGGTGTGTTTTTCGGGCATTCCCTTTATCGTGGCCTACAACGTCATTGCTTCCATTTTCCGCGGACTGGGCGATTCGCGTAGCCCGATGTATTTTGTGGTCGTGGCGTGTGTGGTCAACGTCCTTCTCGATTGGCTTTTTATCGGGCTGCTGGGGTGGGGGCCTGTGGGAGCTGCACTGGCCACCACGCTGTCGCAAGTGGCGAGTGTGGCAGTGGCGGTTTTTTCCATCATCAGCCACCATGCGTCGCTTCCTGTCGGACGCAGTGATTTACGGTTTCACCGCGACACGCTGAGAAACATACTGGGTATCGGTGTGCCTGTTGCCTTGCAGGACGGTTTCATACAGGTGGCTTTCATTGCCATCACCGTGATTGCCAACGGTCGCGGACTGGTTGACGCTGCTGCCGTGGGCATTGTGGAAAAGCTAATCGGTCTGCTGTTCATTGTTCCGTCGGCCCTGCTTTCCACTGTTTCCGCCGTCTCTGCCCAGTGTCTTGGATCAGGAAATATCGAACGGGCCCGTCAGACTGTGCGTTATTCCGTCTATATAGCCAGTGGGTTTGGGCTTGCCGTGTCGGTGCTGTTCCAGTTCATCCCCGAGCATGCTATGCGCCTGTTTACGGCTGATGCTGTGGTCATAGCCCAGGGGAGTGACTATTTGCAGAGCTACGTGATTGACTGTTTCCTGGCAGGCATTCACTTCTGTTTCAGCGGTTACTTTGTGGCTTGTGGCCATTCTTCCATTTCTTTCTTTCACAATGTCGTGTCGATCGTTTTCGCCCGTTTGCCTCTGGCCTATCTTTTTTCCGCTCTCTATCCGGAAACGCTTTATCCCATGGGGTTAGCTTCACCGATAGGTTCTTTTCTTTCGGTGGTTATCTGCTTGATGGCCTATTGTCGGCTGCTTCGTCGCAGGAAGATGCTGTGAAACCACTGAAAACATGCTGCATGAAGGCGTATGCGCCTCAGTGCAGCCTATCCTGGCGGCTTTATCATGGTGTATCCGCATGGGAGTGATGTTTGTATTTCAGCGTTTAGAACTAAACAAAAGGCGGGCTGAAAGCCCGGCAAATACTTGGCTTCATGCCATTGTAGCATTGTTTGACGCTCTCTCTTACGCGCGCACGCGCGCAGGAAAAGTTTTCCGTTTTTTCACCACTATCTGTCACTTTTCTTGATGTCCGACATTTTCGCCTGACAGTAAGCAAGATAAATGGAGTGATAGATGCGTGACAGATGGTTGAATATCTATCACATCTATCACCAATTCGTTGTTTGCCAACTTCAAGTGGAGTGCCCCGGAACAGTTCCGCAGTTTGGGCACTCGTTGCCCACAGCTGTGGCCATGAGTGCCCAGGCTGTGAGACCAAGCACAACTCTGCCACTAACGCCACCTAACTCAGCCACTAACGCCTCGTAAGTGGCTGAGTTAGCCATCTTGACAGGTCCGTTTAGTGACCATATCCGGTTTGGCTGTGATTTACGTTCATTCAGATACTGGGCGACATCAGACGTCACTCTCAATTACGGATGAACTATTGACAAGGCTACACGTCGGCAGGCTACTGACTTGTATACACGTGAAAAAACGCCGTGATGCAAGTCTGTGCTTGCTTCACGGCGTTTTCCTTCAACAGGTAGTTTTCTCCTTACCCTATTTCTTTTTCATGCCGAAAACAGTTCGTAGCCCGTCCATTCCGTCCACAGGCTTGTCCATAGCAGCAGCGTGAGCACAGCCCACAACACTTGGCGGAACACGTCAAGCCGTCGCAGGGTGGCAGGTTTTATCCGCAGTTTGTGCCTTACGCACTGGCTTGCCAGCTGTTGCAGCGAACCGAACGGGCACACGTGGGTGCAATAGTGGGCTTTCTTGCCCAAGAGCGGATAGACGAACGCCGTGAGCATCATCACGCCGAGAATGGCGGTGGTGGCTCCCAGGCCGTTGGCAAACACGCCCAGCAGCGAAGAGTAGGATAGGAATGTTCCGCACCAGAACCCCAGCACAGCCACGTTGAGCACCAGTTGCACCGTGTGATACACCCTGCTTCGTGTCACCAAAGGCAACACTGCCGCCATCAGTGCTACCAGCAATCCTGCGATGAACTGCACTGACTGGAAGGGCGATGCGGCAGCAGAGGCGGCCTCTTTGTTCTTCGAGAGGTATTCCTGTCCGCATGCCACGTTGTTCTTGATGGCGTTCGAGGAAAAGGTGGCGCCGGTCACGCCGTCCACGTGCAGGGCGATAGCTTCGTCCACGGGTTTGCCTTTCCAAGCCTCTAACAGCACTTTGGCCTTGTCGAAGAACTGCTGTGTCTCGCTGTTGTCAAGAGCCTTGATGTCGGTTACCACATTGTTCTTCACCGAGATTTCGAGCGGCACGTTGCCCCCATAGCCCACAATGTCCTTGCCCAGTGTCGTGGTGTTGACCACGATGGTGCCGTCGTCGAGCGTGCGCAGCGGTTATGAGGTTAGAGTTTGTGCGCTGGTGGGCGTGTTCAGTTCGTGCCCCCACCACTTGCCCTTCTGCAGGATGACCACCGACGAGAGCATCAGCAGGCATGCCAGAAGGCTGAACACCTGTTGCATAATCTTTAGTTTGTCTCTTTTCATGTGCGTTTTGTTATCTGTTTCCACGTGTTATAGCTTGTTTCGCTCTGTCTTGACGTGAAAGTGTGGCGTGAGGTTTAATGTGCGCTATGCGGGTTTTAACTAAATTTTAAAACACCTTTTCATGTATTAACGTCATAGCCCCGGCACTCGGAAAGTGTCGGGGCTATGGTGAGTCACATGCCGTTGTCACACGGCAAAAGGATGCCTGCTAAAGTCTTGAAGTCTTGTTGAGCAGATACATGTCGAGCAGGGTCATGGCTGTCATGGCTTCCACGATGGGCACGGCACGCGGCAAAACGCACGGGTCGTGGCGTCCACGGGCCTTGAGCGTTGTGGGGTTGCCTTCCAGGTCCACGGTGTTCTGTTCGGTGAGCAGGGTTGCCACAGGCTTGAACGCCACGCGGAAATAAATGTCCTCTCCGTTGGAGATGCCGCCTTGAATGCCGCCGCTGTTGTTGGTGAGCGTGTGTATCCGTCCGCCTTCTGCCGAGAACACGTCGTTCTGCTGGCTGCCCCGTTGGCCTACGCCGGCAAATCCCAGCCCATATTCAAATCCTTTCACGGCATTGATGCTGAGCATGGCGCTGCCGAGTGCCTGGTGTAACTTGCCAAATTCCGGTTCGCCCAGTCCTGCGGGCACTCCTTTTGCCACACAGGTAATGACACCGCCTATGGTGTCGCCCGCCTCTTTCACTTGCAGGATGAGTTGCTCCATCTCTTTGGCTTTCCCGTTGTCAGGGCAGCGCACAATGTTGCTCTCGATTTGCGAGAGGTCATATTTCCGGTAGTCGCGGTCGAGTGCTATGTCGCCCACCTGCGAGGTATAAGCCTTGATGCTGACGCCCAGTTGCCGGAGGGCCAGCTTGGCGAGTGCACCCGCCACACACCGGCTGATGGTGATGCGTGCCGACGAGCGTCCGCCGCCTCTATGGTCGCGTATGCCGTACTTCTGCTGGTATGTGTAGTCGGCGTGTGATGGGCGGTAGAGGCAGCGCATGTTCTCGTAGTCCTGCGAGTGCTGGTTGGTGTTCCTCACCATGAATCCGATGGGAGTTCCCGTCGACTTTCCCTCAAACACGCCACTGAGCAGTTCCACTTGGTCGGCCTCTTGTCGGCTGGTGGTGATGCGACTTTGTCCGGGCTTACGCCGTGCCAGTTCGTTTTGGATGAAATCCATGTCGATGTCTATGCCTGCGGGCATGCCGTCAACGACGCCGCCCACAGCCGGTCCATGACTCTCGCCAAACGAGGTCAAGGTGAAAATAGTGCCGAAAGTGTTGCTCATGATTACAGGTTCATATTGAAAGATAGTTCTTTTTATTCGTGGTGATGGCAGCCGCATCCGCCCTCGTGGTGTCCGCCGCATCCGCCTTCGTGA
>CAJKDU010000021.1 GCA_905198745.1 uncultured Prevotella sp.
TTTGTTGCTCAGGAACTTATAAATAAAGTTAAATCAAAGTGTTGCGGAATTAAGGCAAATAAAATAATACGACTAAATATATTTTATATTATCAGTTGCAGACTGAAATTTTAAACTATAAAAAGAACCTATCCTACAATATCTGCAATTCCGGTAATTCAATAAGGAAAAAAGACAAGCATCAGTTGGAAAACTAACTGTAAATTTGCAACCGTGAACAAAGAGTTGTATTAAGGCAACAAAGGATATGGAACGAGCAAAGACCTTGCGTGAAATAACACCTAACTAAAATTATAGTAAATCAAAAATTATGTCTGTAAATTTGAAAAAAGTTCGAATTGCGCTGACATTGGCCCTGTTGTTCATTGCGACAGCCATTTCCGCGCAAACGATTTCCGGAACGGTCGTTGACCAGTCTGGAGAGAGTATTATCGGTGCTTCAGTCAAGGAGAAGGGCGCAGCACAGGGTGCAGTGACCGACCTCGACGGCAAGTTCACCCTGAAGCTCATCGGTAAGAGCAACCAGGTGGTTGTGTCTTACATCGGCATGAAGCAGAAGACCGTGAACGTGTCTGGCAAAAGCACAGTCAACATCACCCTCGAAGAGGAGTCGACCAGCCTCAACGACGTTGTCGTGATTGGTTACGGCACGATGAAGAAGAAGGACCTCACCGGTTCCGTGGCTTCCGTGTCGGCCAAGGACATTGCCAACGTGCCCGTGTCGAGTGCCGCCCAGGCCATTCAGGGAAAGATGGCCGGTGTGAGCGTCATGCAAACTGAAGGTTCGCCCGACGCCGACATCAAGATTCGCGTGCGTGGCGGCGGTTCGCTCTCGCAGGACAACTCACCTCTTTATATCGTCGACGGCTTCCCCGTGAGCAGCATCTCCGACATTGCCCCCAGCGACATTGAGTCGATGGACGTGCTCAAGGACGCCTCTTCTACAGCCATCTATGGTGCACGTGGTGCCAACGGTGTTATCATCATCACAACCAAGAGCGGCAAGGAAGGTAAGGTACAGGTGAACTTCGGCGCTTCACTCGGCATCCGCAAGGTGGCCAAGGAAGTGGGTGTGCTCAGCCCTTACGAGTATGCGAGATACCAGCAGGAGAACGGCGTGACCAGCAAGTATGGCGAATTCGACGACCTCGACATCTGGAAATCTGTTGAGGGTACCGACTGGCAGGACGAACTCTTCGGACGCACCGGACTGCAGCAGATTTACAACCTGAGTGTGAGCGGCGGTTCAAAAGACACCAAGTTTAACGTGAGCTACTCACGCACCGACGACAAGAGCATCCTCGTGGGTTCCGACTTCACCAAGGACAACATCAACGCCAAGTTGAACACCAACCTCAACAAGTGGTTGACTATGGACTTCAATGCCCGCCTGAGCTATCAGGTGGTGAACGGACTTGGTTCAGGTGCCGACACCAACGAAAGTTCAGCAGCCTACTCTGCCGTGGCACGTGCCGTCATCTTCCGTCCTGTAGACCCGCTCACAAACGGTGACAACGAGGACGACGAAAGTTCTTCAAGCAACGACCCCAGTCCGCTTGACCGCATCAACGACACCTTCAAGCAGCAGCGCCGTTTCCGTCAGAACTACAATGTAGGTCTGAACTGGAAACCTTTCAAGCATATCACATTCCGCAGTGAATTCGGCTATGCCTGGTCGTTTAACAAGACAGACCAGGTATGGGGTAACATTGCCAGCAAGAGTTCCAAGCTCGATCCCAAGGGTCAGCCACAGGTGCAGATAGACCGCACAGACAACAAGAACTGGCGCAACGCCAACACCGTGACCTACGACAACAAGAACGTATTCACTAAGGGCGACAAGCTCAACGTGCTTCTCGGTCAGGAATGGTCAAGCTCACAAGACAAGAGCTACGTGACCAAGTCTGTGGGATTCCCCACCACCTTTACTCTTCAGGAAGCGCTCGCCAACCTCGCATCGGGCACCGCGCTCGCCAACGAGAACAGCATAGGCAGAAAAGACAATATGGCTTCTTTCTTCGGCCGTATCAACTATACACTCTACGACAAGTATCTGTTCACCGCCACCATGCGTGCCGATGCCAGTTCCAAGTTTGCCAAGGGCAACCGTTGGGGCTACTTCCCGTCAGCAGCCTTCGCTTGGCGCGTGAGCGAGGAACCATTCATGAAGAACACCGCCAGCTGGCTCTCTAACCTGAAGATGCGTTTGAGCTACGGTACAGCAGGTAACAACCGCATCAAGAGCGGCTTGAACCAGACTTCCTACAAGCTGGTAAGCTCCGGTCGTGTGCCTTACTTCAACGAGGAAATCAACACCATGATGGAATACCAGTGGCTCGCCAATCCGAACCTGAAGTGGGAAACAACCGTTACCCGTGACTTCGGTATCGACTACGGATTCCTCCGCGGCCGTATCAACGGAACCTTCGACATCTACTGGAACACCACTAAGGACCTGCTGATGGCAGCAACCATTCCTTCCATATCTGGTTTCAACACTCAGTATCAGAACTATGGTCAGACCTCTAACAAGGGTTTCGAGTTTGCTGTGAACGTGGCAGCCGTTGAGAAGAAGAACTTCACCCTCAACGTGAACGCCAACATATCCTGCAACCGCAACAAGATTGACAAACTCGCCAACAGTTCTGAATACATCAACTTCGGCTGGGCCGGCAACACCATCTCCGACAACATGAACTTCAAGGTTCAGGAAGGCGGACGCCTCGGCGAGGTGTGGGGCTACAAGTACAAAGGCTTCTACACTGCCTACGATGAGAACACTAACCCTAACGGCGACCTCGTTTGGAATGGTTCCGCATGGGCTCTCCGCGACGGAGTGAAAGACAATAGCTCAGCAGTGGTAGGTAGTCTGAAACCCGGCTCCATCAAACTGGAAGTAGACGAGAACGGCAAAGCCATCAAGCAGCGCTTGGGCAACACCGTGGCTCCCTGGACAGGTGGTTTCGGCATCAGCGCCAACTTCCACGGATTCGACGCCAGCGTGTTCTGCAACTACTCCTTCGGCAACAAGATTATAAACGGTACCAAGCTGGCATCCAGCTTCCGTTGGGGTTCGAAGGATGAATGGAACCTGAACAACGACTTCGTGACACGCTACTCAGGCTTTGACGTGAACACAGGCATCAACCTTACCGGCGACTTCAAGAAGGCCATTGCCTACTACGGAAGCCAGGAGGCAGCCATCGCCAAGCTCAACGAGCTGAACCAGGGTGCCACCATCTGGAATCCATCCGTGGTGAGCACCATGCCTCTCATCGACTACGCAGTAGAAGACGCCTCGTTCCTCCGCATCCAGAACGTAACACTGGGCTACACCCTGCCCAAGAAGTTTGTAAAGCGCTTGGCACTGAGCAATGTTCGTTTCTACTTCACTGGCTATAACCTGCTCACCATCACCAGCTATTCAGGCTCAGACCCTGAAACCGACGTGAGCAGCAAGAAGAATGCCATGTGTCCCGGTATCGACTATGCGGCCTACCCCAAGAGCCGTCTCTACGTGTTCGGTGTGAACGTTTCATTCTAATCATCTAAGGAGAATATAAAACAATGAATACAAACATTATCAAGATAATGCTTCTCGGTGGAGTGCTGATGGGCGCTACTTCATGTAACGACTTCCTCGACCAGACTTCTCCTTCGGAGCACACAGAAGAGAATATCTTCAATTCCATTTACTACACAGGTACCGTGCTCAACAAGGCCTATGGTCAGTTGACCTATGGCGACGGAGCCTACACCCAGGTGATGGCCATCACCACAACAGCCGGAACCGACTGCGAAATCATCGACGTAGACGCATCGAAGCCCAACTCATTTACCGACACCAGCGAGCGTGGTTTGTTCAACTACAGCGGCGTGGCTGGCGGATGGTCAAAGATTCTGCAGGCATGGGATGCCCTTTACTCTGACATCGAGTACTGCAACCGCATCATCGACGGCATCAATGGCAGTCAGTATGTCAACGAGAAGAGCAGCAACGGCAACACCATGCGCCAATACAAGGCCGAGGCACAGGTAATCCGTGCCATGGTATACTTTGACTTGGTGAAAAACTTCGGCGACGTGCCCTTCAAGACAGAAGGTTCCAAGTCAGATCTGAGCAATATCTACAAAGGCAAGACAGACCGCGACGTGATTCTGTCGGCACTTATCGACGACCTGGAAGACGCCATACCCAACCTTCCATGGGCAGACAACTCCACCTCCTTCACCACAGAGCACGTGAACAAGGGCTATGCCCACGCACTGCTCGCCCAGATAGCACTGCAGCGTGCAGGATGGGCTATCCGCGAAAGCGACAAGTCGGCAGAAGGCTACATCACCGCCACCGACGGCAACAGTGATGCCACCTACCCCACCCAGCGTTGCAGCAATGCAGACCGCGAGAAGTACTACAAGATTGCCCTCTCTCACCTGAGCACGCTTATCGCAAGCGGCAAGCACCGACTCAACCCAAGCTATGAGAACGAGTGGTATCTGGTGAACCAGCGCAAGTTGGACGCCCAATATCAGGAAAACCTCTTCGAAATTCCTATGGGAGTAAGCGTGAGCGGTGAACGCGGCTACATGATTGGTGTCAGAGTGGCAGAAGGCAAGGGACACGACAACCCACGCTACGGAGCCAAGGGTAACGCATCGGGCAAGATCAAGACAACTGCACCTTTCTTCATGTCGTTTGCCGACGGCGACTCTCGCCGCGACATCACATGCGTGCCTTATACCATCACTTATCAGGACTACACCAACAAGGATGAAAGTGGCAACACGGAGAAAGGAACCAACACCGTGGAGAAGTTCGACTCGAACAAGCCCTTCGGTATATACATTGGCAAGTGGGACGTTCGCAAGATGAACGAGGCATGGCGTGCAGCCGCCTGCGCCACCACAGACAAGTGTCCTACGGGTATCAACGAAATCAAGATGCGCTACTCACAGGTGCTCCTTCTCTATGCAGAAGCACTCAACGAACTGCACGGACCTGATGACGCTACCGACGGTGTGAACGGCTTGACAGCCCGCAAGGCATTGGCAGAAGTGCATACACGCGCATTCAACACTGCCGCAGAGAAAGCCGAAGCCGAACAGTATGTAAACAACATCCAAGGCAAGGAAGGCCTGTTCAATGCCATCGTTCAGGAAAACGCATGGGAACTCTGCGGCGAGGGATACCGCAAGTATGACCTCGAGCGCTGGAACCTGTTGAGCCAGAAGATAGACGAAGCCAAGCAGGCATATATCAACGAGCTCAACAATGGTGAATACCCCACAAAGCTCTACTACAAGACCAAGACTGATGCATCGGGCAATGTCAGCATAGACATGAGCTCTGTTTGCTGGAAGGTGTCAGACCTGCCGGAGGACGCATCAGACAAAACTGTGTGGAACAACACTTCATGGTGGGGTTCCGAGTTGGCAGATGACAGCAAACGACAGAACATTGACGTATTGATGGAGAATCTCTACAAAGGATTGAACACACCGGTAAAGAACCGCTACCTCATTCCACTCCACACTTCAACCATCGCCGATGCCAATGGCTTGCTGAAGAACTCATACGGTTTCTAATCCACCCTTAAAGAAGTAAACAAATGAAACTCAAAAACATATCAAACATAGCACTTTCAGGAGCACTTATGCTCCTGGGTGCCGCTTCTATCAGCTCTTGCGCTGACCAGAACGACTGGGAAGTGGATCCGGCTTACGACCGCCTGTTCCACGCCACAAACCTCTCCGTCACCCCATACGACACCAAGGTGGCTGTAAACTTCAACACGGCGAAGAACACCACAGGCTATGTGGTAGAGCTGAGCACCGATACCCTCTACAACGACATTGCACAGGGTGCCAATGCCAACTGCGTGATAGACACCATTGAAACCGCCCCAGATACCATCCGTGGCATAGATGCCGAGACCAAATACTGGATTCGCGTGCGCGGCATCAACGAAGAAGGCAAGTCGTCAAACTGGGTGTACTATAGCAAATACAGTTTCAAGACTAAGTCGGAGAACATCATCAGCGGTGTAGACCCGACCAAGAACTCTGCTGTGATTTCATTCGAAAAGGGTGCACAGTTCACCGAGGTAACCTGCGTTTACACAAAAGAAGATGCCACCCTTGACTCCATCAACGTACCGTTCACCGCAGAACAGGTGGCTGCAGGCGAGATTGAGGCCACAGGCTTGACACCAAGCACTCGCTACACAGTAAAAATCTACAATCTGAAAGACGGAGTGAAGAAGCTCCGTGGTTCGAAAGACTTCAAGACCAGTGAAGACCTGCCTGACGGATTCGACGAGATAGACTTCAACGGAAGCAGCGACTTGCAGGAAGTGCTCAACCAAGCAGCACAGGAAGGCAAGCAGAACGTGCTCATCAACTTCGCACAGGGCACCAACTACAAGCAGGAAGAAGGTGCAGACGCCATCGTAGTGCCAAGCGGCATCAAGAGTATTGTGTTCTGGGGTCAGGAAGGAGACAGCAAGCCTATATTCCATGCCAAGGGCATCAACTTTGGTGGAGACATGACATTGGTGCGCTTCTACAACCTGGACCTTGTCAACGAGGGCAACAACGCTGACTACATCTGCAACATCAAGGGTACAACTATACTGGACAACATTTTCATCGAGAAATGTAACATCAGCAAGACCCGTGGCGTAATCCGTGCACAGAGTTTCACCGGCACTATCGGCAACATCAGAATCAGCGACTGTGTAATCAGCAACATCGGTTCATACGGAATCGTGTGGACCAAGGGTTGCGGAAATGCCACTGTAAGAAGCGTGGAAATCAACCAGTCTACTATCAATGGTTGTATTTCCGGCGGTCCTATCTCAACAGAGCAGGACAACTTGAGCATCAAACTCGACCAATGCACCATCTATAACTGTACACAAACTACCAAGTCGTTCATCGACGTAATGAAGAAGACAACCGTTACACCCGAAATCAACAACTGTCTGTTCGGTCCATGCAACGGAGCTGACGGCACTTCTACCATCAAGGGTGTGAGCACCAAGGTTTCTTCTGTAAGCAACACCTACTACACATCAGATATGCTGTGGAACAAGGGGTACGAATTGGGAACCAAGATTGATGCCAAGTCGGCAGACTTCTGGATAGATGCCGAGAATGGCAACTTCCACATTAAAGACACCTATCAGGGTCTGTACGGTACGCTTGGCGACCCACGCTGGATGGAATAAAAACAGACTACTCACAAACGAGTAATAATTCACACAAAAGGCGGAAGTTTTCACTACTTCCGCCTTTTTGTATGGAATTACTTTGCAGATGCGTGGGCTTTTCCGTACATTTGCATCCGCAAAGCACATTAGCATAAACAGAAAACTTAAAATCAAAACAACAATGAACAAGACATTATGCCGGGCACTCCTCTTGTGCCTGCTCACACTCCCCTGCACGTCAGCCGTAGCAGACAGTGACGTGACAGCGGAAAAGAACAAACAAAACACTCCTGACGGTTGGACAGCCGTGCAACTGCCCAACATCCCGACCATCACAGAAGCAAACACTTTCAACATCAAGGACTATGGGGCTGACCCTTCGAAAGCCGACAACACGAAGGCCATACAGGCTGCCCTCAATGCTGTGCCGACAACGGGTGGCATGGTGGTAATTCCTGCCGGAACATGGATGTTCGGCAGTGAGTCGGAAATGACAAGCAAAACGGAAGTCTTGAGCATTAAGTCGAAGACCGTGTTGCACCTTTGTGCAGGTGCCACGCTGAAACTGGTGGCATACGGCACAGCTCCCAACAACAAGACAATATTTCTCGGCTGCAAAAACAGAAAACAGAACGACATTATCATTGAGGGCGAAGGCGAAACTTCCGTCTTCGACGGACAAGGCACACGCTGGTGGAAAGCCCGCGACAACAAAGAGAACTTCAACCCAGGCGCCTTCATCCGCCTTGAGCAAGGCTCTCGCTTTCTGCTCCGCAACTTTAAAATACAGAACACACCAGGCGTGAATCTCACCATCAGCAATAGCGGCAAGGCGAGCCATGCCACCATTCACGATGTGACCATCTATAATCCCTCGTCAACCACAAAGACGGAACAGCCATCGCACAACACGGACGGTATATCCATCTGGGGAAACCACGTTAACATCTACGACTGCAACATCAGTACAGGTGACGACAACGTGGTTTGCGATGACGATGCCCAATACGTGCATATGTGGAACTGCAAAATGGGAACAGGCCATGGTGCATCGTTCGGCAGCTTTACTAACAACATGCACGACATTATCTATGAAGACTTGACCTTCAATGGAACAGACAGCGGATTCCGCCTCAAGTCGCAACGAGGACGAAGTGGTGATGTGTATAACCTGACGTTCCGCAACTGCACAATGACGAACGTAGCCAATCCGGTATACATAGAATGTTGGTATGACCAAAGCACCAAACCTGAACCGAGCAGTGCCGCTTCGGCAACAGTAACAGAAAAGACACCTGCCTACCGTGACATACTGATACAAAACGTCACATCGACAGGCACTCCCTACAACTCAAGCGCCAAGGCTTATTTCCCCATCTACATCTATGGACTTCCGGAAAGCCATGCCAAGAACATCACGTTCGACAACGTGAAGATTACGGCACAAAAAGGAATGTTCCTTGCTTATTGTGACAACGTGAAGTTCATCAACGGCTGCAAAATCACCAATACAAGAAACGCCTCCTCACGTATCTTCAAGCAATACAAGGCAGACATTTCGGGTGACTACACTACTGCCATCAACAAGATTGAAGCAAACAGCACAAAGAATGACGCTCTCTATTCTATGAACGGCATAAAGCTGAACAATGTAGTCGACAAAGGCATATACATCAAGAACAACAAGAAATACATAAGGAAATAAGGCTCTTCCGATATTTGGAGTGATACATGATATTGTGGTATCGGGTTAGCATGACGTGCGGGCTGAAAACCCACTTTCCTGTTTGGGACTAACGATGACGAACAATCATCACTTCAAATTCCGAAAGAACCGAAAATAAGACGAGAAACAAAAGGAGGTTTGCACAAAGTTTGCGAACCTCCTTTTGTTTGACACCAAGCCAACAGACCATAACGTCACAACTCAATATTATATCCCTCAAGGATACACTCAGTATCTTCTTTGTCGAAGTCCTCGGGGTCAAACTTATAGCCCAACCATTGTTTCAGCTCCTTGGCACGCGTCGTATAAGGGTGTGCCATAACTTCGCACAATTCCTGATACCCCCACACACCGCCACAATCTTCCGGAGGGCAAGCACGCTTACCACCGAGCAGATGAACCTCAGCCTTTTCCCCGTCAGCATAGTCTTCCACCTTGCTGAGCACAACCTCATGTTCCCATCCGTCTCCGAAATCATACTCAAACAGCACCTTGTCTTTCGGTTGTTGCAAAAGATGAGCAATGGAATAGTCTCCGCCCCAATGAGAGGCAGTCAAAAAGAAATCGTCACCATGTTTCTGTGCAGTACGATAGATGTCACGTCTTCCCTTGCTCACGAACTGATGTAGATGTGAATTCCACCACCCCATAGCATCAAGAATAATTTCAGCCAACGACGTAAGCTTCACGGAAGAGGGCACCTGAATTTTTCTCCAAATACTTGGAGAGATGCCTCTCAACTTGATGCGGAGTGTATATTTCTTCAAGTCTATAGTTGGCATACACTCCAACAGTCCTGAACCTTCATAGATAGCATCATCGTCATAAATAGAGTTATCGTCGTCATCATCAACGTCACTATCCGACGACCCACCATCTCCTGATAGAACTGAAAGGGTATCGTCAGAGACAATATGCTTCATAGCAATACCAATTGTCAGATCAGACAATTCTTCTGGCGAAAGTGAACGGAGATAAGCCCCCGCCTCTTCCTCCGTGGCATCCTTGCCTATACGGTTTCTTATTTCTTCAAGTAGCTCTTTTGTAAATTTAGCCTTGCTGTCTGTCATTATACTTTTAATTAAAATAGGCTTGGTTCCCACTTGAAAGAACCAAGCCTATGATGATTATATTTATTTATCTATCTGTTGTCTATTTTATTCCACCTTTCCTGATGCCTTATCTGTCGTACCATCTGCTGGCACAGGAGCGCTTGGAGCAGGTTTCACCTTAGAGGCAACCTTAGAAACCTTTTTAGATGTAGTAGTCTTCTTGGCTACGGTAGCTTTCTTCTTGGCTGCGTCAAGCTTGGCCTTCAAAGCCACTTCGTTCTCCTCTGCCTTTTCCACCTTAGCCTGCAGCCTCGCCAGTTCCTTGTCCTTGAGCTCAATCTCTTCATCCTGGTTTTTGATGGTAGTGAGGAGAGAGTTAAGCTCATCATTGTCGATAGATTCAGGATAGAGCGACTGCACACGATTAATAAAGTCACCAAGAATGTTCATATAGTTGGTGAAGGCATCGAAGGCATCAAGATAGATGCCACGATCAAGTCCCACGTTAGAAGGCTTGGTGGTCATGAAACGGAAGTTGTTGCTCGCCTGTAGATAGTCCCAATCCTGGTTGATACGCGGATCATTGGCAATGCGTACTCGGTCAGCCACACTATAAAGCTTGTTGAAAGCCTCGTTCTGCATGGAATTGCCAAGCCATGTGCTCACGTCACGCTCCTCGTCTACCCAACTCAACGTATCAGGCACATCAAGTGCGCCCACACTATTCATCTTCATACAGATTTCCGTAGGAGTAGAGAATGTAATGCCTTTTGCTTTGGCACACACGGGCAGTGCCTTAATGAAATCCAGGATGTTAGAAGAAAGCGGTTGGGCAATGCCCAAAGCAGAAAGTTCCATAAAGATGTTTATTATCTGTTCTTCCTGTGGAAAGGCTGCAATGCGGTTGATATAGTTATCGGCAAAGAGCGGATAGCCATCCCAATCACTGTTGTTGAAGCGCAAGGAAATGTCGTCACTAAGCGTCACGTCACGAAGCAAGAGTTTGAGGTTAGGCGCAATGGCACAGTTGTAGACATAGTGAGGCGACTTCCATCCGAGCACATGCTTGGCTCCCTCCGTAAGCATCCCCTTGAAACCCATGGCTGCCACTTGGCCGCCAATGTCGTCGCTATAGATGAGTGACGAATTGCGGAGCACCTTAGGCTTCTGTCCGAAATACTGCTCTATCTTCTCACACTGTTTCTTCACGTCGGCTGCAAAACACTCCTCGTTGGCAAGAGAAGACAATCCGTGAGAATAAGGTTCGGCAAGAAATTCCACACAACCTGTTTCGTTGAGTTCCTGAAGTTTTTCGATGACCTGTGGCGCATGCAGTTCCAACTGCTCGATGCCTACTCCAGAAAGAGAGAAAGCCACCTTGAAATACTTGCCGTTGGCACGAATCATTTCAAGAAGCGTGTTAAGGGCTGGCATATAGGAACGTTCCGCAATATCAGTAATGCTGCGGTCGTTCTCGTAGTCATCATAATAGTAATGGTCAGTACCGATGTCGAAGAAGCGGTAACGGCGGAGATGTATGATTTGGTGTATCTCGAAATATAAGCAAATTGTTTTCATAATCTTGTTTGTTTAGAAGGTTGCTAAACTCTGTTTATAATTGGTGACTGATGGTGCGGTCGTAGAGTTCACGTATCCAAAGCCCCACTTTCTCCCAGGTTATCTGGTCTACCTCACGTTTGCCCTCATCCTGTAGATAATGGAACAGGCTGTCGTTATGGCAAATGCTGTAGATAGCATCCGCCATGGCATGAATGTCCCAATAGTCCACCTTGATGCAATTGTGGAGTATCTCGGCACAACCACTCTGTTTGGAAATGATAGTCGGCGTGCCGCACTGCATGGCCTCAAGAGGGGAAATGCCAAAGGGTTCGCTTACGGAAGGCATCACATACACATCGGAGTCTTTCAGACACTGATAAACCTGCTTTCCCCGCATGAATCCGGGGAAGTGGAAGCGGTCAGCAATGCCTCGCTCTGCAGCCAAATAAATCATGGCATCCATCATGTCGCCACTACCCGCCATGCAGAAGCGCACATTACGCGTACGGTGGAGAACCATGTTAGCGGCTTCCACAAAATATTCAGGACCTTTCTGCATAGTAATACGTCCAAGGAAGGTAACGACCTTCTCCTTACCAGTATGGTCTGGACGAGGTATCTCCTGCAGTTCCTGCCGCAAAGGATAGACGGCATTGTGCACCGTGAAGCACTTGTGTGGATCTTGATGGTATTGATGAATAACCGTCTGACGGGTGAGTTCGCTCACACACATGATACAGTCAGCATTGTCCATGCCGTCTTTCTCAATGGAATAGACTGTGGGATTTGGTTTGCCCCGACTGCGGTCGAACTCTGTGGCATGCACATGTATGCACAACGGCTTGCCGCTCACGTTTTTGGCATGAATACCGGCTGGGTAAGTGAGCCAGTCGTGTGCATGAATGATGTCATATTCCTGTTGACGGGCTACGACACCAGCCACTATTGAATAATTGTTGATTTCCTCGTGCAAGTTGTCCGGATAACGGCCAGAAAACTCCATACAACCGAGGTCATTGACATTCATATAGTTGAAGTCGGCATAGATGTGGTCACGGAGTCGATAGTATAAATCAGGATCCATCACGTTGCCCACTCTTGACTTCACATAGTCATAGTCCACATCACGCCACGCAATAGGCACGGCATTCATGGCTATAATGTTGAGGAAGCTTTTGTCTTCATCACCCCAAGGCTTGGGCAGACAGAAGGTTATCTGCATATCGCCTTGCGCTGCAAGCCCCTTGGTTATTCCGTAACTGGCAGTACCTAAACCTCCGAGAATGTGAGGGGGATACTCCCAACCAAACATTAGTACTTTCATAGTTTCAGTCTCCTCTTATTGTTTTAAGGTAAAGGCATCAATTAGTTTTAAGGTTCTCAATATCTCTGCCACGTTCATGGCAAACGACACAGCACCACGGCCTGTGAACGGAGGGTTGCCGTCAAATAGTTCGGGGATAGTGCCAACACACAAATGTGTCATCTCGTCCTCGTATCCAACCATCTGACGTTCCACAAAACTCAAGCGAGTGCGCTTGTAAAGTTTCAGGCACGCTTCCATATAGAAGCCTTCCAGCCAGGGCCATGCCGTTCCCTGATGGTAGGCATAGTCGCGCTGGGTCTGTGGTCCCACATACATGGGATTGTAACCGCCGCTTTTCGGCGAAAGTGAGCGCAACCCCTTGGGAGTAAGCAACTCACGGGTGCATATATCGAATACGCTCTTCTTCTGCTGCTGATTGAGTGGAGAATAGTCGAAAGCGACAGGGAAAATCATGTTGGGACGCACACTCCAATCCATCATCTGACC
Organism: uncultured Prevotella sp.; assembly: GCA_905198745.1. Taxonomy (GTDB): domain Bacteria; phylum Bacteroidota; class Bacteroidia; order Bacteroidales; family Bacteroidaceae; genus Prevotella. Next base: position 13,363 of record CAJKDU010000021.1, read on the forward strand.
GTCTACATAATCAAACAGATAGCCATAGTCATTGAGGAAAGTATCAATGAACGCGACCTTGCATTTCTCCGCACGTTCCTCAAGCATCTCCTGGTCCTTGGTCATACCTTGACTTTCAGCAATCGTAGAGCAGAACTTCAAGGCATTATACCACAAGGCATTGAACTCCACGATATATCCCGTACGTGGTACTACGGGATGTCCATTGACGGTGGAATTCATCCATGTCACAGCCTCATTCTTACCATTGGTATAAAGCAACCCGTTAGGATGCAATTCCAAGTTCGGGTGTTTGTTTCCTATAATATAATAGACAATGTCACGAAGCAATTTTCCATATTTGTTCCAACATTCCTCTTTCCCAACAATCTTGGCATACTGCTGTATACACCAAACTGCCCAAAGAGGGACATCGGGTTTCTCTATCTCATAGAGCTTGACAGAGAGTGGCTTGTTGTCCATAAACTCTCGAAGTCCCTTTTCAGCCGTCTTCATCACCGACTCAAAGTAAGGTTTTTCGTCAATGGCAAGAGTTAGTCCTGGCAATGCGATGAAGGTGTCACGTGCACGGCACTTGAACCACGGATAACCAGCAAGGATATAGTGTTCTTTATCGTTGACATAATAAGAGAACTGATGAGCGGCATTATAAAGACAATGGTAGAAATTATCACGGGGAATCCGGTTCTCCGTCTCCTTGTCAAAAAGATGCTTCAGTGTGGTGATGTGACTCTCAGAGGTTGAAGCTGCAAAAACAATGCTCTCTCCTTTACGGATGCCCATCTCAAAATATCCTGGCACATAAAGGTCTTCATTGGAAGCGTAACCGCGCTCCTGTTCCTTAGGATATTCCACGCCACGATACCAATCAGGCTGAAAAACGAACTCGTTTTTCTTGCTGAACTGCATGTAGAGATCGGGATAACCGGCATACATGCAAGTTTTGATACCGTTGTCTACTAACTGGTAGTCACGGCTCGCCACTGAATTTTCGTGTGTAAACTGGCGCACGCTACGGAATGCGAGGAAGGGTCTGAAACGCAAGGTCGTTGCCGAATGGGCATCGACAAGGGTATAGCGGATGAGGATGCGATCCTCTTGGTGCTGAAACACCACTTCTTTCTTCAACACCACACCGCCCACACGATATAATGTAGTCGGCACGCTGTCGCAATCAAACTCTCGTATATACTTGTGCCCCTTAGGACTGAAATTGTTACCCTGATACTTGTGCAGTCCCAAGTTAAACTCGGCACCATGCTGCACCACCGTCACGTCGAGTGAAGACAGGAGCACATGATTGTCGTCGTCAAGGTTGCGCACAGGGACAACAAGCAACCCATGGTATTTCCGGGTGTTGCAGTCAACAATCGTAGAACAGGAATAGGATCCCGAGCGATTGGTTCTGAGCAGTTCCCTCGACAAGGACTCCTGCAGGTTGGTCATCAGAGCTTTTTCGAATCTAAGATAACTCATAATATTTAAGGTTTACAATGTTTCGGTAACAGATAATGCTATATCAAAGAGGCGTGTAGAGTGAACTGCACACTCTAAGATTGTGTCAAAGTTAAGATTTTTTGTTTAACCAACAAAATAAATAGAACAAAACTTTCCTTTTTCTCCTGTTTTTTATTTTTACGCGAAGAAAAACATAGCAATGCCATACGATTTTATAGAATATTTACTATTTTTGCAAAACAACCAACAATAGCGTGTATGACTAATGAATACGATGATATAAAGGAAAGGGCACTTTCGCTGATAGCTAAACAGTGGAAGCCCGTCACTCCAGAACAGGAAGAGCTACTCCGCGACACAATTGTTGTCAGGAATATCAAGAAAAACACAGAGGTATACAAGAAATTGGAAATCCCTACGTTTATTTCCTATCTTATAGAAGGGAAAATCAAGATTTGCAAAGACGGAATCATGGGTAAGAATCGCATCATCCGAGTAGTGAAGCCCTGCGATCCCTTCGGGTATAGAGCTTTTTTTGATAACCAGCGCTATACCACAGGAGCCATGACACTTGAGGATTCTGTCGTGGCACAAATACCCATCACGACCGTCAGCACTATCATGCGTCACAATTATGATTTTGCCATGTCTCTCATCAAGCATCTGGCTCGTGAATTGGGACTTTCTGACACCCGGACAATCAACCTTACCCAAAAGCACGTGCGAGGTCGACTTGCCGAGGCTCTCATCTTTCTGAAAGACAGTTATGGTGTTGAAGAAGACGGGCACACATTGAGCGTCTATCTGAGTAGAGAAGAAATGGCAAACCTGTCAAACATGACTACCAACAATGCCATCCGCACCCTTTCGGCCTTTGCCTCTGAGGGATTGATCTTGACGGACGGGCGAAAAATAAAGATACTGAAAGACGATGATCTCCGTAAGATTTCGGAATTCGGTTAAGGTCATGCCGGAATGATAAGGTTGAGCACTTCCTGCTCTACCGTGATACGATAGTGTCCTATAGGCGTGTTCATCATTCTTCCGTCTATACTAACCATTGCATGGATAGCCTCTTCCACCATCACTTCATGCGTGCGATAAGGATGCACACTTTTATGGTTAAGGAATTTGCCACAGAAGAGCAAATAGAAGCCCTCAATAAGTTGTGTCATCTCCGGATGATACACAACCGACACATCGAGCAAGCCATTGTAAGGCACAGCATTGGGTGTCTGTCCGTATCCAGTACAATTGCCTACGCACACCGTCATTACCTTGCGTTTCACCTCGTCAGAGTTGATTCTCAAGTGCATTTTATAGTCCAAGCGCTGGAATATCATCAGCACGAAAGAAAAAAGAAATGACAGCGTGCGAGATCCGAAGAGTCTGCGAGTTTGGTGACGCATGTTCATAATGGCGGCAATCAGTCCGATGTTCACACAATTCAGGAAATACCGGTGACAACTCTCATGGTTCTTGTTCGTATAACGTATACACCCAAGGTCTATCTTCCGGATTCGACGCTGCTTCAACCATTTCACAGTTTGGGAAACGTCACCTTCCCGGAATCCCCAAAAGTGAGCAAAGTCATTCATCAAGCCATTAGGTATTATGCCAAGAGCAACATTCTCCCTTGTTTCCCTGTCCACCTGCATCAAACAATTGACAGCATCATTAAGGGCCGAATCGCCTCCTACAATAACTATAGTCTTGTAGCCATTATTGATCATCATAGTGACCAGGCGTTCCACACTTTTTTGGTTCTCGCTTTGAATGAAGTCATAGTCCACCCCTTCCTCTTTCAGGCAACGTTCTATCTTTTCCCAACGTTTGCGTGGGCTTGAGAATCCTTCGTGTTTAGGGCAATAGAGCACACCCCATCTCGTCTGTTCCATAATTACTATTTGTTGTTCAACAGTTTCAACACCTCTTCCACCTTCATGTCCATTGGTTGCAGTGCGTCAATCCAATGAATGGTGTATCCCCGGCGCTCCATGCCACGGAACCATGTCATTTGCCGTTTGGCAAACTGATGAATGGCAATCTCCAACCCCTTGAACATTTCTTCATAGGAAGTCTTACCGATAAGATATTCCGTCACGAACTTATATTCAAGTCCATAATATATCAGATTTTCCGGAGGTATTCCACTATTCATAAGTGCTTTCACTTCTTCTACCATTCCGTGAGATAGACGTTGCCGCAAACGGGCTGTGATTTTCTCCCTTCGGTTGTTTCTATCTATATTTACCCCTATTATCAGCGAATCAATCTTGGGAAATTCGCGGTTGTCGGTGGGATGTTCCAGATTATAGGTTTCTATCTCTATGGCACGTATCGCCCGTTGGGCGGTGTCAACATCAGTCTTGTTGTGCATTGCCGAATGGTTGCGTGCCTTGAGTTGTTCGAGAATAACGCAAAGGTCTTCAAGGCTCTTCCCTTCAAGTCGCCGTCGCAGTTCCGGGTTCTGAGGCACTGGTGAGAGTTTGTATCCTCCCAGCACTGACTCAATATAGAGCCCGGTACCTCCGCAAAGTATGGGGAAAGTTCCCCTTTGAATTATTCCTTGATAAGCTTCAAGGAAATCTTGCTGATATTCAAAGAGGTTATACTTGGTTCCCGGTTCGCGAATATCTATCAGATGATATGGAATCCGTTTCCCATCAACCACATAGTCAGCCAAATCTTTCCCTGTACCTATGTCCATACGCCGATACACTTGCCGGCTGTCAGCGCTGATAATCTCGCCGTTCAACCGACTTGCCACAACCGTGGCAAGAGACGTTTTACCGCTTGCCGTAGGGCCCAATATGGTGAGCATTTTGTTCATTTCGGGCGCTAAGTTAATAAAAAAAAGCCGTTCAGCAATGCTGAACGGCCTGTTTTTTATTGTTCGAGTATGAATTAGCCATTGTGCTTCTTCATGATCTTGATCAACTCAACAACCTTGTGTGAGTAACCAATCTCATTGTCATACCAAGAAACAACCTTTACAAAGTTGTCTGTGAGGTATACACCAGCGTTGGCATCAAAGATAGATGTCAATGGGCAGCCGAGGAAGTCAGAAGAAACCACAGCATCCTCTGTATAACCGAGTACGCCCTTGAGTTCACCTTCAGAAGCCTTCTTCATGGCAGCGCAGATAGCCTCCTTAGTTGCAGGCTTCTTCAAGTTAACGGTCAGGTCAACTACAGATACATCAAGAGTAGGAACACGCATAGAAATACCTGTCAGTTTGCCGTTAAGCTCAGGAATAACCTTGCCTACAGCCTTGGCTGCACCTGTTGTAGAAGGAATGATGTTGCCGGCAGCAGCACGACCACCACGCCAATCCTTCATAGAAGGACCGTCTACAGTCTTCTGTGTAGCTGTTGTAGAGTGAACAGTTGTCATCAAACCTGTCTCAATGCCGAAGTTGTCGTTGAGGACCTTAGCGATAGGAGCCAAGCAGTTTGTTGTACAAGAAGCGTTAGAAACGATCTGCTGACCAGCATATGTATCAGTGTTTACACCGCAAACGAACATGTCAGCCTGACGACCGTCCTCACCCTTCTTTGAAGGAGCTGAGAGAACTACATACTTGGCACCAGCCTTGAGGTGCTTTTCAGCCTTCTCGTAAGCGAGGAAGAGACCTGTAGACTCAACTACGTACTCAGCGCCAACCTCGTCCCACTTCAAGTTCTCAGGATCACGTTCAGCAGTTACACGGATGTGGTTGCCGTTTACGATGAGTTCGCTCTTCTCAACGTCAGCCTCGATAGTACCGTCGAACTGGCCGTGCATTGTGTCATACTTCAGCATGTAAGCCATGTAATCAACTGGGCACAAGTCATTGATAGCTACTACCTGTACTTCCTTTGCGTTCTCAGCCTCAACTGTAGAACGGAATACGAAACGACCGATACGGCCAAATCCGTTAATACCAATCTTAATCATTTGTTTGTTATTTTATAAGGTTTAAATATATAACTACCTTTATTGAATAGTAACATCCAGCGACCCTGAATCATGCATATCGTCAGAATTAGGCGACGCTTTTTGCACTTTTTCGTTCTTTCGGGCGCAAAGATACAATATTTTTTCTAATTTTGTAGCTGAATAGAGTATTAAATAATCTAAATATTACGAACATGGGAAAATTCATCAACGAGTTCAAGCAGTTTGCCGTCAAGGGCAATGCCGTGGATATGGCTGTCGGTGTCATCATCGGCGGTGCTTTCGGCAAAATCGTGTCATCTATTGTCAACGACATCATCATGCCGCCCATAGGTTGGCTTATCGGAGGGGTGAACTTCTCCGACCTGAAGTTCACCTTGCCTGCCGTGGACATTGCCGGACTGGAGAAGATGCAGCCTGCCACCATCAACTACGGCAGTTTCATCCAGACCATCATCGACTTCACCATCATCGCCTTCTGCGTATTCCTGCTCGTCAAGGGCATCAACAAGTTGGCACGCAAGAAAGCAGAAGAGCCCAAGCAGGAAACACCACCGGCTCCCTCTAAAGAAGAGTTGCTGCTTACTGAAATCCGTGACTTGCTCAAAGAGCAGAATGAAAAATAAGATGAGCCACTTTAAACGTGCAAGCCGCCGGCAGCAAGTTGTCTTGTTGCCGGCGGCTTGTCGGTTATAGAGAAAACACCACGGAAACCATAATTTCGCGTGGCCGATATTCCATGACAGAATAAGAACTGCCCAAAGCGGAAAAACTTTTGAATTCACGTTTGTTCTCTCCCCAAAGATTCTTGCAGGTAAGAAGCAGTTCATAAGCCTTAGTCTTGTAAGAGAGTTGTGCATCCGAATAGATGTTGAAACTCACCGAGCCATCCTTACTATGGCTACACTCATTGGTCATCTTCAGCTGCCAACTTCCAGGTTGGAAAAAGAGATTGAGCGTATGGTAGAAACTGCGGTAAATAGGATTCGACTGTCCTTCCACCACTGACCGCTGCCAACTTTGTGAATAAGAGGAGGATTCTTCAAAATAGAACCATTTGCAGGGGCGCATACTAGTGGAAAAAGAAAAAAACAAAGACCGATTGCCACTTCGTATGGCCTTCCCTTTACGAACAATGTCAAAATTCCGCACATTATAATTTGAGGATAGTCTCCATTTAGTGCGCAGCCAACGCATGGAATAACCGACGGAACGTATCGCGCAAACTCCCCTTCAAACACATCCATGAATATAGTCCAGTAGTGACCGTCATGACAAGCACTTCTGTACCTTACCACTAATAGGGCATAACTCTGCCACTTACGAGGCATAACTCTGCCACTTACGTTCAAAAAGTCGCTGTTTACCGAGTGATCGATAGTGATAGATTAAAACCGATCTATCACTCATCTATCACTTCATTCAACTTGCATAGAATCAAGAATATTCTGTAAGCAATTCCGTAAAAAGTGATAGATGATAGAAATTTCATAAAATCTTTTCCTGCGCGCCTGCAGTTGCGCGCGTATACGCATAAGGAGAATCAACAGCAAACGACTTTCAAAACTTCGCTCGTTTGCACTATCATTCAATAAGATAACGCTACACTTGGAAATAAAAACGAACGAGTTTGTTTTCTATTTCACTCGTTTGCACTATCTTTCAATAAGATAACGCTGCACTCGGAAATAAAAACGAACGAGTTTGTTTTCTATTTCACTCGTTTGCACTATCTTTGCACCCGATTAGCAACACAAAGAAATGAATATAGAAGCAATCACAACACAGATGGTCGTGCTGTTCATTATCGTGATAGCAGGATTCATCGCACACAAATGCAAACTAATGGGCGGCGACTTCGACCGCAAACTCTCAAACTTCGTGATTCAGGTAACATGTCCATGCTTGATTATTTCATCTACCATGGGCGACACGATGCCCGACCGTAGCCTCATTCTGCCGCTCCTCGTTGTCGGCTCACTCACCTACGTTTTCCTCATTGTCGTAGCCTCTTTTCTTCCCCGAATCATGCCCGTGAAAAAAGAAGAGCGAGGCATGTACAGTTTCATGATAGCCTATGCCAACGTAGGCTTCATCGGCTACCCCATCATCACAGCCATTTTCGGCAGCAGTGCCGTGTTCTATGCCTGCATACTCAACGTGCCAAACACACTGACCATTTTCATTTGGGGAGTCTTGTTTGTCACTGGCGCCAAGGCAGGCAAGTTCAACTGGAAGTTGCTCTACTCGCCAGCCATGCTCGCCACCTATATCAGCATTATCATCGTGGCCTTCGGTTGGAAGGCACCAGACTTCATCAGTCAGCCGTTTTCCCTGTTGGGCAACATGACCGTCCCGTCTGCCCTACTCGTCATCGGTTCGAGCATTGCCGGCATACCCATCCGGCGCATGATGGGCAGTGCGGGCACTTACACAGTTTGCGCCATCCGGCTGTTTGCCGTTCCCGTGAGCGTGCTCTACCTGGCACGATTGGCAGGAGTAGACCACACTGTGGCCGGCATCAACGCCGTACTGGTGGGCATGCCCGTAGCATCGTTCGGCACCATGTTCTGCCTGAAATACGGCAAGGACGAGACCGTCATGTCGCAAGGCACGTTCTGGTCCACTCTACTTTCGGTGATCAGCATTCCCCTGCTTGCCCTCATTCTCTGAAAGTCGTAGCGTCTTCAGCCAAGCGGCAAGTTCGTCGAGCAACTGCGGTTTGTAGGGAAAGGCATCTGTAAAGCCGAAGCCATGACGGCCCGACGGATAGATATGCAGCGTGGCGGAAATGCCGTGTGCGCGCAACGCCCGATAATAGTCTATGCTATTGTCGGGATTGATAATGTTGTCGTCGGCAGCGGCAATGATAAAAGCTGGTGATGTCAGCGAGTCGACCTGGAGTTCATTGCTATAAGCCGCACGTTGTTTTTCGTCTGTCGTTCCAAGAAAACGTTGCGCCATTCCCCGGTGAGGTTTCGACATGAGGGTGACAACAGGATAAAAAAGTATCTGAAAAGCAGGGCGGTCGGCTACAGGTTCATGAGTGGCAAAAGTGGTAGCAAGATGACCACCCGCAGAAGACCCCATAATGCCTATTTTCCCTGCATCGATATGCCAATCGGAAGCATGGCGCCTGAGCAAGGCGAAAACTCTGCGCAACTGGCCAAGAGGCACGTCCTTGTCGCCATTGGGCAAATCATACATCAACGTGGCAACCGCAATACCCTGCCGGGTAAAAAAAGGAATCCAGTCGTCTGCCTCTTTGGGCTTTCCGGCATGATTGTATCCTCCACCCGGACAGATAACTACAGCCCGTCCGTCTGCACCATTGTCGGGCAATGCCACCTTCACCTTGGGATTGTCGTCTTCATAAATCACTTTCTGCGCCTCTACCGGCACGGAATTAACAAGAGAAAGCAAGAATATGCTTTGAATAAGTTTGTTTGTTGCCATTGGTCTTGGTTTTTTTCTGATTACCGACGCAAAGTTCTCCATTATTTACGGTTACAAACAGGGAAAATCATGTATTTATAGGGCATATTGTACAAGTTAGCGCTCATTTATTTTGCATTATCTTTGAAAAATCGTACATTTGCAATCATAAGCAAAGCACACTTTATGAAAGAATTTATTAAATACACACTCGCCACCATTGTCGGCATCATCCTGTTCTCAATCCTCATGGGTGGGTTCGCCATAGCAAGTCTGGCGGGCATGATGGCCAGCATGAATACCGCCACACCGGTAAAAGACAACTCGGTGCTCGTGCTCAACCTGTCTGGAATGATGCAGGAGCGCAGCAGCGAAAGCACGCTCAGTGCACTGATGAGCGACACAAACACAGCCTTGGGACTGGACGACATGCTGACAGCCGTAAAGAAAGCCAAGGGAGACAAACGTATAAAGGGCATTTACATAGAGGCTGGCATGTTCACTGCCGACTCCTACGCCTCCATGCAAGCGTTACGCAACGCACTGCTTGACTTCAAGAAGAGCGGAAAATGGATTGTTGCCTATGGCGACACCTACACACAGGGCACCTACTATCTGGCTTCCGTTGCCAACGAACTGGTGCTGAATCCGCAGGGGCAGATTGACTGGCACGGTATAGCCGCACAGCCTTTTTTCCTGAAGGACATGCTTGCCAAGGTGGGCGTCAAGGTACAGCTTGCCAAGGTGGGAGCCTACAAGAGTGCACCTGAAATGTTTACCGCCGAAAAGATGAGCGACGCAAACCGCCACCAGGTGCAGGTCTACATCGACGGACTGTGGCAAAACGTGTGCAAAGCCGTGGCGGACAGTCGACACCTGAGCACCGAACGCCTCAACAACTATGCAGACAGTCTGATAACTTTTGCTGACCCCAAGGAGTATATCAGCATGAAGATGGCAGACAAACTTCTCTACACGGATGAGGTGAAAGACCTGGTGAAGCAGTGGCTGAAAATAGGTAAGGATGAGGATGTGAATCAGGTCAGCGTAAGCGATATGTTGGCAGCGAACGACGAGGAAAGCAACGGCGAAGAGATTGCCGTATACTACGCCGTAGGCGATGTGGTAAGCGGAAACCTCGGCGGCGGACTAACCGGTGGAGACAACGTAATCGATGCACAGGCCGTTTGCAAGGATTTGGAAACGTTGGCTTCAGACGACGACGTAAAAGCAGTGGTGCTCCGCATCAACACTGGTGGAGGCAGCGCTTATGCCTCCGAACAGATATGGCACTCGCTGAAACGGCTGAAAGCCGTGAAGCCAGTAGTGGTGTCTATGGGTGGCATGACAGCTTCGGGCGGCTATTACATCAGCAGCATTGCCAACTGGATAGTGGCACAGCCCACCACCCTGACGGGCAGCATCGGTATCTTTGGCATGTTTCCCGACATGAGCGGACTGCTCACCGAAAAGCTCGGAGTGAAGTTCGACGAGGTGAAAACCAACCGCAATGCCGGTTTCGGCACTCCTGCACGTCCATTTAACGATGAAGAGATGGCCTACCTCAACACTTACATAGACCGTGGCTACCGCCTTTTCCGCAGCCGCGTGGCTGAAGGACGACACATGACAGACACACAGGTGGAAAGAATAGCACAAGGACGGGTTTGGCTCGGACAGGACGCCATCAAAATTGGACTGGTCGACCAGCTCGGAGGTCTTGACGAAGCGGTGGAAAAGGCAGCCCAGCTGGCCAAGATAAAGGAATATCACACAACGGATTATCCCGGAAAGGTTAGCTGGATAGACAACCTTACCGACAAAATTGCTGGTGGCAACTATCTGGAAGATCAAATGAAAACCACATTGGGCGAATACTACGACACGTTCATGCTTCTCAAGCGAATCAACCGGAAGGAAGCCATACAGGCGCGTGTACCGTTTGTCATCAACATGAGATAAAAAGAAATAAGCTACTGATTGTATGGAAGGTGATTTCATCAAAGTCAACGAGTGGCTATTGCCACTCAGCTGGATCTACGGAGCCGGAGTGGGATTGAGGAACCAATTGTTTGAAATGGGCATACTGAAAAGCAAGAGTTTCAACATGCCTGTTATTTCTGTGGGCAACATCACGGTTGGAGGCACTGGCAAGACTCCACACGTGGAATACCTCATCCGCCTACTGAAAGACAAGGCAAAGGTGGCCGTGCTGAGCCGAGGCTACAAGCGCAAGACCAGCGGTTTTGTGCTTGCCGATGAAAACAGCCGAATGACTGACATTGGAGACGAGCCCTACCAGATGCACCAGAAATATCCAGACATTTACGTGGCAGTAGACAAGAACCGACGCCACGGCATCGAAATGTTCACAGACAAGGTGGCTGCGCCCGACGTGGATGTGGTGCTGCTCGACGACGCCTTCCAACATAGATATGTCAAGCCGGGCATCAATATTCTGCTCATTGACTACCACCGTCTCATCATCTACGACAAGTTGCTGCCTGCAGGCAGACTGCGTGAGCCCAAGGAAGGAAAGTCGAGGGCAGACTTCGTGATAATTACCAAATGCCCTCAAGACCTGAAACCCATGGAATACCGTGTACTCACCAAAGCCATGGATCTCTACCCTTATCAGGCTCTCTTTTTCACCACTCTGCACTACGGCAACCTTCGTCCGTTGTTCGGAGGCGCAGAGTTGCCACTCGACACGCTGAACGAAGAAAACAAAATTCTGCTTCTCACCGGCATCGCATCGCCCAAGCAGATGATGCTCGACCTGAAGCCCCGATGCAGCCACATCAACCCTCTCACGTTCGGCGACCACCACTTGTTCACCACCAAAGACGTGCACACCATCAACGAGACATTCGCCCAAATGGACCAAGGCAAAATCATCATTACAACAGAAAAAGACGCCACCCGACTCATGCCTCTCGAAGGACTGAGCGAGGAAGTCAGAAAGAACACATACGTCTTGCCCGTGGAAATCAAGTTCGCACTCAACCAACAAGAAGAATTCAACAATAAAATCATAGAATATGTACGAAAAAATTCAAGAAACAGCATCCTGGCTAAAACAAAGGATGACAACAAGTCCAAAGACAGCCATCATTCTGGGAACCGGACTCGGACAATTAGCTTCAGAAATAACTGACAGCTACGAATTCTCATACAAGGATATTCCCAACTTCCCCGTGTCTACCGTTGAAGGCCATGCCGGAAAACTCATATTCGGCAAACTGGGCAACAAGGACATCATGGCCATGGAAGGCCGCTTCCACTACTATGAGGGATACTCCATGAAAGAAGTAACCTTCCCCATACGTGTGATGTACGAACTTGGCATTCAGACACTCTTCGTTTCCAATGCATCGGGCGGCATGAACCCCGAATTCAAAATCGGAGACTTGATGATTATCACTGACCACATCAATTTCTTCCCAGAGCATCCTCTGCGCGGCAAGAACTTCCCAACCGGTCCTCGTTTCCCCGACATGCACGAAACCTACGACCATACACTCATCGCTGAGGCAGACAAAATTGCCGAGGAGAAAGGCATCCGGGTGGTTCACGGAGTTTACATGGGTGTACAAGGACCGACCTTCGAGACTCCGGCAGAATACAAGATGTACCATCGCATGGGCGCCGATGCAGTGGGTATGAGCACTGTGCCAGAAGTCATTGTGGCACACCACTGCGGCATCAAGACCTTCGGCATCAGCATCATTACCGACCTCGGACTTGAAGACACACCTGTAGAGGTGAGCCATGAAGAGGTGCAAGTGGCAGCCAACAAGGCTCAGCCACTGATGACGGAAATCATGAGAGAAATGATCAACCGCAGCTAACACCTTATTATATACAAGAAAAACAAGCATGGATATCAGCAAGATTGGAGAGTTCGGCCTTATCGACCGTCTCTCCAAAAACATTACCCCCAAAAATACATCCACTATCAAGGGCATCGGCGACGACTGTGCTGTGATGCAATACCCCGACAAGGAAGTGCTTGTCAGCACAGACATGCTGATGGAAGGCGTACACTTCGATCTCACCTACATTGACATGCAGCACTTGGGCTATAAATCGGCCATGGTCAACATCAGCGACGTGTTTGCCATGAACGGCACTCCACGGCAAATGACCGTAAGCCTTGCCCTAAGCAAGCGCTTCACCGTGGAAGACGTGGAACAGTTCTACAGCGGATTGCAATTGGCCTGCGACAAGTGGAATATCGACATCGTCGGAGGCGACACGACATCCTCATACACAGGACTCGCCATCAGCATCACCATCATAGGTGAAGCCAAGCGTGAGGACCTTGTCTACCGCTCGGGAGCCAAGGACACAGACCTCGTTTGCGTGAGCGGTGATCTGGGAGCCGCCTATATGGGTCTGCAACTGTTGGAACGCGAAAAATCAGTCTACTACCAGCAAGTAGAAGAAGCAAGAAAGAAGAACGACAAACGTGCCTTGGAAGAACTCAAGAACTTCCAACCCGACTTTGCCGGGAAAGAATATTTGCTGGACAGACAGCTCAAGCCTGAAGCTCGGGGCGACATTATAAAGAAGTTGCACGAAGCCGGCGTGAAACCCACCTCAATGATGGATATCAGTGACGGACTGAGCAGCGAACTGATGCACATCTGCAAACAGAGTAACTGTGGATGCCGTATCTACGAGAAGAACATTCCTATTGACTACCAGACAGCTGTCATGGCAGAAGAATTCAACATGAATCTCACCACTTGTGCCCTCAACGGCGGCGAAGACTACGAACTACTATTCACTGTGCCCATCGGCGACTACGAAAAGATGGAAGCCATGGACGGTGTGAAGGTTATCGGCCACATTACAAAGCCTGAATTCGGCCAGATGCTTGTCACACGCGACAACCAAGAATTCGAACTAAAAGCACAAGGTTGGAATCCGCTAAAGGAAGAATAACGACACCTAAAGCAGGTTATTTACAAAAAGAAGTTAAAACATTTTGCGGATAAAAAGATAATCACTACCTTTGCATCCGCAAAATGACATGGTGCCATAGCTCAGTTGGTAGAGCAAAGGACTGAAAATCCTTGTGTCCCCGGTTCGATTCCTGGTGGTACCACTTCTTATAGTAAAGAGAACTACCTTTAAGTAGTTCTCTTTTTGTTTACACAAGATATGGATTGATAACAGAACTTCCACAATGCAGTATGCTAAAAGTATTGCAGAGTTTGACTTATCTTATGTAAACAGGTGACCAAACGACGAACTTGTCTTATTATACGGTTCGCCCATAAAGATCCAGCAAATAACCTGTCAGGTTCCTTTATATTTGTTAAAGTTTCGACAAAAGAAGGCACTATCCGGCCACACAATTCGTTATTACATTAAAAGGTATGCAATATGACTACTAAAAACGACCAACACGACCATATGGAAGACAATAAGACAGACAAGGACCTGCAATTCGAATTCAATCTGCAAAGAGCCTTGCTAGAAGAAACACCATCTCCCGACGTAGATGCAGCATTCAGTGCCTTCAAGAAAAGAAATGCCCCCCCCGGGAAAGCACATTAAAAGTTTGTCTATAGCAGCAGCATGTCTATTGGCTGCAGCATGCCTCATTGGTTTCATCTTCTTCACAGATATGAGCAAGAAGGAAACCATTCACCATACTACACAATTGGCAAGATTAGGCAACGTGGTGTATGAAGCGCACCCCGAACGTCAATTCATCAGTGTGAGCTTTGGCGACAAGACCATAGATATATCACCTTCGACAAACCAACAGTCCGAAGGCATCACACTGACGGACAACAACGAGATACAGGTCTTTAACGTTCCAAAAGACAATCATGACGAGGCAACGCTCAGCGTTCCTCAAGGCCTTACAGCCAAAATCATGCTGGACGACGGCACAATCATCTGGATGAACGCAGACAGCAAGATAACCTTTCCACGGCATTTTTACGACAAAGGTCCCAGAGAGGTGAAACTATCGGGTGAGGCGTGCTTCGAAGTGACCCATGACGAGAACAGCCCTTTCACAGTTAGCTGTAATGGGTTCAAAACAACGGTACTCGGCACCAAATTCAACATTCACAGCTATGACAACGAAGCACCCAAGATAACTCTTATCAGTGGTAAGATTTCCGTTGACAACGAGCACCAAGTAGCCTTGCTAAACCCTGAACAGACACTAACCATCAACAACGAGCATGAAATGGATATAACGCAAGCCGATCTTGACGTGGTGACAAGCTGGATGACAGGGAACTTCTATTTCGACGGACAGACACTTCAGGAAATTCTTACAGAAGTGGGGAGATGGTATAACGTGAACATCGTGTTCACCAACAGCAAGCACCTCACCGAGAAACTGCATTTCAACACAGAACGAAACAAACCCATACAAAATATTGTCAAGCAATTGCACATGATTTGCAATGCAAAATTCCAACTGACAGACAAGGCACTGATAGTAGACTAATCAGTGCCTTGTCATTTCATTTTGTCAACTAAAAGACGTACCCACATAACAACATTCCGCATTTTAACATCAATTAAGGGTACAATATGTCACAATCTTCCGTATCAACTATATAGTAAAGAGAAATCATAGAAACCAGAATAATGCGAACAAGCAAAAGAAAAGAAATGAGAACAAGAGTAAAGAGAGGATTGTTTACGCTCTTGTTGTTCTTCACAACCACCCTTTCCGCCCTGGCGCAGCACAAGTTGATAACCGTATCGTTTCAAGACGAGAAGGCCACAACAGCATTGCGCAAAGTGGAAAAGCTTTCGGGTAAGAAGATTCAGTACAACTACAACGACGTAAACTTTAAAGTAACACTCAGCATGAACAACAAATCAGCTGAGCAAGTGGTCAACGCTATCATTCGGCATCATGGATTGAAAGCAGATGCCAAAGGAGAATACATCGTTATTATAAAAGACGTCAACGTGCCTAAGGAACAGGTTGACCCCATGTCAGTACAAGGTGTCGTTATAGATGAAAAGGGCGAGCCTGTGATTGGTGCCGTGGTACGCAACCGTAGCAGCAAGACAAACACCGTAACCGATGCTGACGGTAGATTCTCTTTGAAATCGAACTCAGAAAACGTAACACTCGACATATCTTACTTGGGTATGAAGGACCAGCAGTGGAACGGCAAGCGCGGCACATGGGCATTGGTACTCATGAGGGACGCAAGCAAGACCATTGACGAAGTGGTGGTAACCGGCTACCAGCAGTTGGACCGTCGCAACCTTACATCTTCCGTAGTGTCAAAAAGCATGGATGAACTGATGCGCGGTGGTGTAAGCGATGTGTCAAAAATGCTCGAAGGTCAGATTCCAGACCTTGTTGCCACCTCTGCCAGTGGTGAAATCAACGCCACCAACAAAATTCGAATTCGTGGTACCAGCACCTTAATTGGTAACCGTGAACCTTTATGGGTGCTCGATGGTGTAATCCTCACCGACCCTATTAGCTTGACATCAGACGTGCTGAACGATCCCGACTACGTGAACCGCATCGGTAACGCCATAGCCGGCATCAACCCCCAGGATATCAAACGTATCGACGTACTGAAAGACGCTGCCGCCACAGCCCTCTATGGTACACGTGCCGCCAACGGCGTAATCGTGGTTACCACCAAGAGTGGCCGCGAAGGCAAGCCGATTGTGTCGTACACAACTCAGCTGACATTACGCAAGCGACCATACTATACGGACAGCAAGATTAACTTGATGAATTCGGCAGAGCGTATTGAATTTTCACAATATCTTACCGACAGGCATTTCAGTTTCCCTTCAAATATGCCTAAAACAGGATATGAATACGCCCTCAAGCAATACTATACCGGTCAATTGACACATGAAGAATTTCTGAATGAGATAGACATTTTGGCAGCACAAAATACCGATTGGTTTAAGTTGCTTACCCACAATTCTTTTTCACAAGATCATTCTGCCAGCATATCTGGAGGTTCTGACAAGGTAAGATATTATACATCCATTGGCTATACTGACCAAGACGACGTCATCAACAACACGAAGAACCGACGTTATACAGCAATGGCCAAAATAGACATGACACTTAGTAGCAAGTTGCAATTTCAAGTAAACCTTAACGGATATTTGAATGACCGCGACTATTCTGCAGGTGATGTCAACCTCATTAATTATGCCTATACCACAAGTCGCTGTATCCCTGCTTATGACGCCGACGGAAGCTACCATTTTTACAAAAAGCAGGGAAGTAGCGGTTATTTGAACTATAATGCCATGTTCGAAGACGAGAACAGCAGCACTACCCAAGAAACAAATGCCATCACTGCAACATTCAACTTACGATATCAACCGTTCAAGGATTTGTTCTTCAATGCTGTTTTTTCTGCTAATGTTCAAAACGCCAATGTAGAAACCTGGTATGGTGAGAAGTCCTACCACACTGCCACACTGCGTAATTGCGAATATGACGAAGACCCAGCCAAAGATCAATTTGACTATCTTCCATATGGTGGTGAACTTATAACACAATCCAACAAAAACGTGGGATGGACTGCCCGTTTACAGGGAAACTACAACAAATACTTTGGCGAGAACATGAAACACAACATCAATGTTGCACTTGGATTTGAGGCAAGTTCAAACCATTCAAAAGGATACAACTATACACAAAGAGGTTATTACAAAGACAGAGGTATGTCATTTGCGACAAATATACCACAAGAATTTACAGCCTATTGGAACTGGATGAGGACAAACGTACCGTCATTATCGAACAACAAGACTAATATCGTTTCCGCATACGCAACCTTGTCTTACACATACAAAGACATCTTTACGGTCAATGCGAACGGAAGATATGATGGTTCCAACCAATTCGGAAGCAGAAGTAAGGACAATCTGCTTCCTATTTGGTCTGTGTCTGGAAACCTCAATATTCGTTCACTTCTTGACATTAGAAAGGAATGGGTAAATGACATCAGATTAAAAGCATCTTATGGAGAACAAGGTAACATGCTTGACAATCAGACTCCAGAATTGATCATCAAAAAGGGCAACATGAATTCATTCTACAATGAAATGGTTTCATCTGTTGCTTACTTTGCCAACCCTAACTTAAAGTGGGAGAAGACTCGTTCAACCAACATAGGATTGGAATCAAGTTTCCTTGATAACCGTCTACAATTGGAAATGGAATACTACCATAAAAAGACAGTTGATGCATTTATGAATAAAACCATTTCCGACATAAATGGTTATACATCTTACGTAGTAAACTCCGGAACAATCACCAATAGTGGTTTCAACTTCACAGTAACTGCAACTCCAATTAAATTGAAAAATTTCTATTGGATTTTCTCCGGCAACTTGTCAAAGATATACAACAAGGTTCAAACAGCTCCAGGAGCTGAAACATATACAAGAAGTGACTTCTTGACGGGTAATGCAGTAGTACAGGGGAAACCTGTAGGAACCTTTTATTCATACAGATTTGTTGGACTGAGCCCTGTAGATGGTGGACCTATCATTGATGACTGGGAAGAAAGAAAGGCTGAACTTGTTGGTGGAAGTGAATACGACACCTATACAAAAGTTCTTGTTGCTTCTGGCAAACGCGAACCAGACATCACTGGAAGTATCAACAACACATTCACCTATAAACAATGGAGATTGAGTTCAACGCTTCTTTATAATTTGGGAGCAAAGACTCGCCTATTCCGTCTGTTTGACGGATTTAGCGGAGGAACCGCATTTGCATCAGACAAGAATATCAGCAAGGATTTCTTAAAGAGATGGCAAAATCCTGGAGACGAAAAAACGACAAATATTCCTTCTGTAATGGGTCCAGGTGATCCTGGATATTACAACTACGCCTCACAATGGTCTGGAGGCAATATTGCATGGGTAGGAGCTAGACTTGGTGACAATTACTGGGAAATGTATGATTACAGTACTGCCCGAGTTGTTAGTGCCAATTACATCAAGCTCTCATCTTTGGCGCTCACCTACGAATTTGACCGTAAGACTTTGGATAGAATTGGACTTAACCGTCTCGCCATAACGTTGAGTGGTTACAATCTCCACACCTGGTGTGATTCAGCCTTAAAAGGTCAGACACCTACACAAGGCGGATTTACTGAAATACAGTTGGGTGATACTCCAAGTTATACATTAGGTGTTTCCATCAATTTCTAAAAGCAACAAACATGAAAATAAAGAACATTATAATTACTCTTTCAGCAATTCTCACAACAACCAGTTGCGGAGACTTTCTGGAGGAATATTCACAAGACCATGATTATGTAAGATCATGGAATGACTTGAACGAGCTACTGATCGGCGATTGCTATATGCCAGACAATACGGCATCGACATTTCAAAACCATGCAAATGCCGGAATGTTTCTACATCTGTTTTCTGATGAGATAGACGATCATGCCACTTCAGGGGCAAACTGGTTGGGATTTGGAATCCGCCATGAATATTTTGGTTCTATGACATGGCAAGACAGGTTGGGAGCCAATGAAGACTTCACGACATTCTACAAGGAAAACAGGACATGGACTGCTATGTATAAGTACATTAATGTGGCCAATAATGTATTGGCAAGTGCCGAAAACGTACCACAAACCACAGACGATGAAATAGCTGGAGTTAATTACGTCAAAGGGCAAGCTCATTTTCTCCGTGCATTCTACTATTTTTGGCTGACAAACATGTATGGGCAGCCCTATAATCCCAATACATCGGCTACAGAATTGGGAGTACCCATCAAGACTACAAAAGAAGTAGAAGACATCAAGTTCAAGAGAAATACAGTGAAAGAATGTTACGATCAGATTGTCAATGATTTGCTCACTGCAGAAAAAGAACTGTACAATGCGAAAAGTATCAGACGCAAAAGCATCTACCGGGCAGATTCAGTTTCAGCACAAATGCTGCTCAGCAGAGTCTATCTGTATATGCAAGACTGGAATAAGGCTGCTGAATATGCACAAAAAGTCATCAAGAGATACCCCGAACTGGAGAATTTGAATGAGGTAAAAACAGGTTTTGCTTCGAAAGAGAATCCTGAGACTATCTTTTCTATGGGCGGCGATGATTTACCACAAATTTTATATAATGGAAGACAAGGCGTAACATTGACTGCAGACCTATATAATACTTACGTTGACAATGACTTGAGAAAAAGTCAGTGGTACTGGGTATACGGTGATTTCATAGGTGTCACAAAATGCGCACAGACTAGTAACTCATACCGACCAACGGATCCATTCTACTATGCTCAGAATTTCGGCGGAACACAAAGACCAATATCGTCGTTGTTTTGGTTGCGTTCAGGAGAAGCTTATCTGAATTTAGCCGAAGCGCAAGCCTACCTGGGAAACGAGAAGGAAGCAAGAGCTACAATCAATGAACTTAGAAAGAGCAGATTTGCAACATCTGCTTTTGACAAAGACATCACTTCAACAGGTGACCAACTCATCAAAGACATAAGACAGGAAAGAAAAAGGGAATTGGCCTGTGAGGGGCAAAGATGGTTTGATCTCCGTAGGTACAGAGTTTGTCAGGTTCTTCCTGAAAGGATTTCGATTACACACTACTTTTCAATATATAAAAGTGACACCGACGAAAGTGCCCCTATTGAGACCAGAAAATATGTATTAGGTGAAGACGATCCTTCATGGACAGCCCCCATCCCTTATGAAGTTTTGGATTTCAATGTAGGAATGGAAAGCAACGGCAACATCAGACGCTCATACGAAACTGTCGAAACTGTAAAATAGAAAAATATGAATAAGATTATAACATTAGCACTGACGTTGGTAGGAATGTGTGCCCTGCAGTCTTGCAGCGATGAGAATTCGGTTATTGACTATGAAGATCCTACAGATTTCTTCATGCCATCACCCGACGCCACAGACAAGATATCAGAATTACGAAAGCAGTTCAAAGAAGAAGAAGGCTCGTATTTGCTGTTCAACGACACACTGCAGCACTATTATAAAGGAACGGACATCAATGGTGACAAACAATATTTCACGGAATTATTGGATGTAAAATATTCTGTGGGAGGAGTTAAGTATACTTCTGACAAATACACATATACTTACCTTAATGAGGATATGTGTGAAAAGGCAACGGACTATCTCAAGAAGTTTCTTCTTCCTCATTTTTCCACTAAGCTTCGTCCTTTTTCGTGGTTTCTTTGCAGAACCATTTCGGGAGAAGACGCAAACGGAAACATTGTTCGTCCATACACCGTAACTGGAGAAAGAACTATCGTACTTGCCTGTGGACAATTATCTTCATTGAACACAGATGCAAAGAAACGACAATTGGCATCACGTCATCTTCTGACTGTCATTGGTAATCTTGCCAGTAATAATGCATCCGCTTTTTCCGATTTCACGGAAATATGCAGCAAATATTACAAGACATCGCTAGACAACCCGACGAATGTTTCAGCCAATGATTATGTACGATCCTACGGATTTGCCAATTCCACACAGATAACAACCTTTCCGTCACAGGAAGATGACATCAGTTCCTTTGCCTCAATGGTGATAACATATACTGATGAACAAATCGAAAGGGTTTATGCAAAATATCCTCTTGTGATACAAAGAGCCAAATTATTCAAGGCTGATTTGATTTCATTGGGATACTCTTTTTAAGGATAAAAACATTACATAAGATGAATATAAGATATATAATAAAAGGATTATTCGCTGTCGCATTATGTTTATCATTAAACTCATGCAGTGATGACGAAGAAGCACCTAAAGACAAAATACCAGCATCTGAACAAGGAACTTACACAGACCCACGTGACGGGAACGAATACAAATGGGTTAGGTACGGAAAACAAGACTGGATGGCTGAGAATTTCAGATATTATCTTAACGATGATTCAAAATGCAAGTTATACGAGAACAGCAACAGGAAACTTGTAGATGTAAAAAAATACGGTCGTCTATACACCTTCAATGCAGCGCTTGAGGTGTGCCCTGAAGGTTGGCGCCTCCCCACCGACGAAGATTGGAAGGAATTGGAAATGACATTAGGTATGTCGAAAAGCGATGCTGACAAATGGGACGAGCGCGGTAATATTGCGTCACGTATGCTTACCCGTTATGATGAGACCTGCGACTTGAATTTGCTTTTGGGCGGTTATCATGACCCTGGTCTCGCCATGGGATTATCAGGATTTATCCGCTTAGGTATCTACGGGTTCTATTGGACTGCAAGCAAAGACACTGAACAGGGGAAAGGTGACGGATACTATTGGTACAGAAAATTTGTGTTCAACCAAGACTATGTCATCAGACAGAGCACGTCATCTGAGATGCTCTTCAGTGTTAGATATGTAAGAGATGCGCAGTAAGATAATACTTCTAATTATCCTGATAGGAGTCTTTGCTATAAAAGTCAATGGCAAAGCGCAAAACGAAGCTGTTTCCGTTCAAGAAAAAATCATAAACAAGGAAGCAGAAGATGATAATTTCATCCATGCATACCTGTTGTTGATTAGCGAAGGTAAGCCTTGGTACTCAACCTGTGGACATGCTGCCATTCGGTTAGTCTGTCCGTCCAAAAGTTTGGACTATTGCTTTACTTTTGAGATGGACATGCAAGAAAGTTCCTATCTGGATGTAGTGAAAAGAAAGGCAAAAGGAGGTTTCACATCCGTTCCATCCACCACATACATCAAGGAATATCAAAAAGAAGGCAGAGGTATTACTTCATACGAATTGAATCTACGCCCAAAAGAAAAGCAAAATCTTTGGAAAGTACTCGACAAAGAGTGTACAAAAGGTGCGACTTGGACATTTGACATTACGACGGTAAACTGCCTATCCATGTCATTATATGCGATCAATAAAGCAGTAGAACCAGCAGAAATCAAGTTCAAGAAACTACCTCGAGTTGTCTATGATACGTTAGATGAATGGATCGACTATAATACCTATCAGTCTCCTTGGGTTAGAATAGGCATACATATCATTCTCTACGGCGTTGAAGACAAGCAAACAAGGCCTGAAGACTTGCTTACTCCTGAGATGATGAAGGCCGTGATGCCTCATACCATTATCTCCGAGGAAAACGGGACATACAGGCCATTTGCTAAAAACAATCCGCAAAGCCTTACAAGACAAATCTACAAGAACAGTCCTTGTTGGCTAACGCCCTTCAAAGTCTTAATGTTAGGCATATTTATATGTGCATTAATTATAATATTTACGATATTTAAAAATAAAAAGAGAGAAATCATTTAGTATAATCAACTAAAAAAGTTTATTATGAAAAGAGAAATTACATCATTAAAGAGTTTTTCAAGACAGGTATTAGTACTCTTCGCATTGATACTTTTACCTCTATCATTACACGCCGGTGAGGAATCATGGTTTTGTTTCTATGGTAACCTACAAGCCTATCCCTCAGGAGCCGGTAAAGTGTACGCTGAGGTTGATAGTACTTGTGCGACAAACGATGCATTAGGTAATCCATTTTCTGACTTTTCAACACCAGCAGAAAGTGTAGACATCGAATTTGTACAAAACACCCCGAGCGCGAATGGTGTAGCTACTGCCGGGTATTCTGCCATTGCTGTTCCGAACGACGGATGGATTTTTGCAGGATTTTCAGGTTCCAAAAGAAATGGCGATAATGAATTTGTTTTAGCTGACAGTATTCAAAAATATAGCACTAAAGCAACATTGTATATACCAAGTTACACAAGTGATAAAGACTCAACAACAGCCCTTAGTTTGTTACCTCTTTCAGCCGATACAGTGCACTATGCATTGTTCACACACATCGCACCACGCGTAGCCCCTGGACAGGATGTAATCGGCAAGGTTACTTCTTCAAAAATATGCAACAACATCGGAGATGACGTAACGCTTACGGCTATTCCAACCAATACAAAAACAACCAAGTTTGCATATTGGATCAACAAGATGACAAAAGAAAAAAGCACTGATAATCCTCTGGTTATCAAAAATATTAATAGTTGCGCATACTACGAAGCACATTTTGATTGCGACTCAATGCTGACTGTGGAATTCCCCGAGAACGGAGGATACAAGTTAGTTTACTACGATAAGGGTTACGTTATTCCATTGGATTCTGTACGCGAACAGATTTTCCAATTTATGAATGATCCTTATTGGGGTACAACAAATTACCTGAAGCAAAGTACAGACAAAACCACATTCTACCAGGAACCAAGCGGAGGTTATTCTCAATTGTATCCGAATGAACCAAGAATACTCTATGGTAGAGGAACCGTATACTTTGTTGAAGATCCTAAAATTGGAGTTGACAACTATAGCTACAACGAATTGAAATGGAGCGGTGACAAAGGTGTAAACATTGATACTTTAACAGTAAAGGCAAAATATTATTCAATAGATATTGAAAACAGACAGTTTAAGAAATTGAAGGAAGGCACTTTCCTTGAGCCCAAAACAGCTTACTTTGCATTGCCCGAAGAAAGTTACACTGCATTTGAAGGAGTAACAGAAGCTCCTGAAATTATCTATTGGTATGATCCGACAACAACAGGTATTTCAGAAGTCAAAGCAGAAAAGAAAAACGAAACAAAATCGGGAATCTACAACATCAAGGGACAACGCCTTAATAAAGCGACAGTACCCGGATTGTATATAATAAATGGCAAAAAGGTTTATAAACTGAAATAGACATCTCAACATGAGAAAAGCTCTCTTATCTCTCACTCTCTGCTTGGGCAGCCTCATCGCAGGCGCCCAAGACAGAGGGTTTATTGTTAGAGGACAGGTGGATTTGCCTGACGGGTATACAGTGTGTATTTGCTGCCATACAGACTCCTGTTATTCAAAGGAAGTGGCTCATGGGACCATCAAGGACGGGAAGTTTGTGCTGACGGGAAAACTGACGCATGCCTTTCCTGGCACACTGATGACCAACAACCTGGACCTAGTCAACAAGTACCATTGGCCCAACGACTCCATACGCTGGACCTATACGGACATATTCCTTTCCAATGACGACATCACGGTAGACAGAGATTTGAATGTGATGGGCAGTGATGTGCAAAGAGACTTCAATGCTTATCAGAACATGAAGGGGGGAAACAAGGATTGGACATTCATCAATGCCTATCCTCAGTCTGTCATCTCTATCTATCTCGCCAACAACATGCTCAAGCGAGGCTACAACCTCACAGCTGAACAGGTGAGCACTCTTGAGGAGGAAATCAACAAGGCACAGCCCAACGACCCGTTGAGAATGGAAGAATTCAAACAGCGTATTGCTTACGCCAAAAAGACTACCAAAGGCGGTGAACTCGTTGACTTGGAACTAAAAGACACCAAGGGCAAGGTGAAAAGCCTGATGAAAGTTCTTCCGAAGAACAAGTTTGTGCTCGTGGACTTCTGGGCATCCTGGTGCGGCATCTGCATTGGCGCTATGCCTGAAATAAAGCAGATTGCTGAGGAATACCCACAGAAATTGGCAATCATTGCCGTGTCCATAGACAAAAAGGAAGAGGCTTGGCGAAAAGCCATGGAGAAGAATCCGGAACCCTGGCCACAATACATCACTACAGAAAAAGGGTATCAAGACCTATTTCACAAGTATCAAGTGGGCGAAGGTGTGCCTTATTACCTGATGATAACGCCGGACGGCAAGGTGCTCAACTCGCCCTCACATCCTGAAGCCGTAAGGGAAATCATGGAGAAATACCAATAGCACATATTTAAAAACAAATAAAAACAACAAGAAATGAAAAAGCTAATTTTATCACTTATTGCCATGGCGTCAATGATGAGTATGGCTACAGCAGGCAACGGCTACCACATTACGTGTACTTCTGAAGGCTTGGAAGACGGTGACACCGTTTATCTCTGCTCCGTGCAGGGGTATTTCAGTTTGGTGCACGAGGATACAGCCTATGTAAAAAACAACAAGTTTGAATTCAAGGGAGATTTCGACGGCCTGACAGACCGCTACATTCTTCCGATGCACCAAGGTAAGCCTGGTGACTTGACAGAAATCATGCTCGAAAACGCAGACATAGACGTTCAAATCTTCAAGAGCGAGGAAGGCAAGCCCCAAAAGCAAGCCATTGTCAAAGGGGGACCTGCCAGCCAGCAATATAATAATGATTATAAAAAGGGCTATAAGCTGTATGAAGACCAAATTGCAGGTCCTTGGCACATCGTGATGGACAGCACTTCGACCAAGGAGGCCAAAGACAAGGCTCAGGCAGTGGTCGATTCCATCTCTAAGTTGAGAGATGCCTACACCAAGAAATACATTGTTGACCACATTCCGTCGGCCGTGAGCGACATGCTTTTCGACTACAACCTAGACAAGTTCAGCAAAGAGGAACAAGAATCGGTGCTGAAGAAAATGGGCGAAGGACACCACTATTATTACTACACCAAAATCATGAAGGAGCGGGAGGCTGAAGCCAAAGTTGCCGTAGGACAGAAATACACTGACCTCGCCATGCCAGATCCAAACGGCAAAACCATGAAACTCTCCGACTACATCGGCAAGAGCAAATATGTGCTCGTGGACTTCTGGGCCTCTTGGTGCGGACCCTGCTGCATGGAAATGCCCAACGTGGTGAAAGCCTACAACACATATCATCAGAAAGGATTTGACGTAATCGGTGTGTCATTCGACAACAACAAGGAGGCTTGGAAGAAAGCCATCACCCGCCTGCAGATGCCTTGGCACCACATGAGCGACCTCAAGGGATGGGGTTGCGCCGCTTCTGCAGCCTACAACATCAAGGGTATCCCTGCCAACATCCTGGTTGACAAGAATGGTAAAATCGTCGGCAAGAACCTTCGCGGCGAAGACTTGCAGAACAAACTCGCAGAACTCTTCAAATAAAACAAGACGATGAAAAAGACTTTATTAACGCTGCTTGCCGCTCTGCCTTTGGCTGCATCGGCACAGGTGCTCCGCATTGAAATACCCGACACGACCCTGCAAAACGGTGCCAACCTATGGGTAGGATACACCTATGCCCCACTTAAATTCGACAAAAAGGGCGTATTTGAGATGGACGGAAAAGACTTGAAGAACAAGGGAATGGCTGCTGTCATGCTGAAAGACTACAGTTTCTACCGCGTAGTGCTTGAACCGGGCAAACGCCAGAACTTGAAGATAACTACGAAGAACGGCAAGAAAACCGTGAAATATTCCGGCGACAATGTGGCGATGGCTGAGTTCATGAACAAGTTTGAGGATTTCAGTCCTGCACGCAACTGGGACATGGAACAAAAGCAAAAGAAGAAAGACACCATCAGCTTTGCCGATGCCTTCAAGAAACTGGACGCTGACCATGAAGTGCTCACCAAGATGGTGGGCAAGATCAAGGATGCTGACGACCAAAAGACTTGCAGCAAGTCATTGTTGATGAAATATCTCATGAACAAGATTGCCTTGCAAAAGGACTACGTCAAGGCACACAAGCTGAACGCAAAGACCGACCCGAAGCTGAAAGCATTGATGGGCGAGATACAGCCAAACGACTCCGACTATGCCAGCTATGGGTTGGTGACTTCTCTCGTGGAATATAACCTGCCCAAAAACGAAAGCGACTACAAGGACGTGACAGAATACGGCATTGACTACCTCAACAGCATTGACAAAACCGTAAGCGAGAAGAAGCAGAAGGCAGCAATGCTTGAAGGTTTCGTGGGAAGGGTAATCGACGCTGACGGAATGGACGTGGAAAAGTTCTGGACTCGTGCCAACGAGTTGTGCGACAAGGCATCACTTGCCAAATACCAGTTTATCGTGGACTCAAGGAAAAGTACCAAGAGTGGCATGAAGTGCCCGGACGCCGAGTTCTGCGATGCTGACGGCAAGGTGCATCATCTGTCGGAATTCTTCGGCAAGGTGCTCTATATCGACCTTTGGGCCACCTGGTGCATGCCCTGTTGCATGGAGATACCATACATGGAGAAGATGGTGGAACACTACAAGGACAACGACAAAATTCAGTTTATCAGCATCAGTCTTGACCAAGACCGCAATGCATGGCTGAAGAAAATCAAGAAGGACAAACCTGCCTGGCCGCAGTTCAACGCCAACAAAGAGCAGGACATAGCCCTGTCCAAGCAGTGGGGCATCTCTGGCATTCCCCGTTTCCTCATCATCAATGCCGACGGAACCATCAACAATGCCAATGCTTTCCGCCCGAGCAACGAGAACTTCATCAAGAACATAGATGCCATACTGAAATAAGCAAAGACAGCAAAGCATCTGAATGACGGATGTTTTCCCTCAACAAGCGGAACACTTTGAGCATGTGCTTGTGAACCATATTCTCACTCATGCCGAGGTGTTCCGCTGTTTTCTTATAGGAAAACTTCCTGTAATAGACACACCGCAACACACTTTGGCTGGGTTCAGGCAAAGCCAAGACGGCCTCATGAAGTTGGGTAATACGCCTTTCATACTCCATCACTCTCTCGTCCGTCATCAGCGGGGCCGTTGCACGCAGCAAGTCGGCATAATGTTCTGAAGCTTGGGTATGGCGCAGACTGTCAAGGCAACGGTTGCGCACAGTGGTGTAGAAAAAAGCCCCGGTAGGATTGGAGAAACGCCCTGCATCCTCCTGCCAGTCTTCCCATATCATTTGAAATACATCGGCAACAATATCCTTCGACTCGTCCTCGTTGCCGAGAAATGTCTGCGCATAGAGATACAACTTACGGTAGAACTTCTTGTACAGAAGTTCCATCCGTGCCATATCCTCCCTATATTTTTCGATATCCTCAGACATTTCCTTGTTTCTCTCTACGTTTGCAAAATTAAGAAAATAGTTTTAATATTGCAAAACATGCGACCATTTCTACACAACATATTGGTTAACATATGTTTAAGAATGACTATTTAGCTTATTTTTTGTTAGTTTTCTGACAGGTTATTTGGTTGAGAGACAAATATAAAGTACATTTGCAACACAAAGCGAAAGCAATTTAAAAACGACATATTGCGAAACCATTCTACTGAGTAGCTGATTTTGTTGTCGGCTCTCGGTGATCCCCCTCCTCCTTTCATTGCCCGGTTCTCGCAAGAGGCCGGGTTTCTTTTTAGTCAATAGGATTAACTTTATACTAAAACAAAAAACTTATCAAGATGAAAAAATTAACCCATTTACTTGGGGCTCTCATCATGTTGGCACTCCCCATGCAACTCATGGCGGACAATTACGACAAGTATTATCAGAACTTGCCTTGCCAGATGACTCGCCCTACCCTGCCCGTCATCCCGGGCAACAATGTTTCCGTGACTGATTTCGGTGGCGTCGGTGACGGCATTACTCTCAACACCGAAGCCTTTCGCAAGGCCATGAGTGCTCTCGACAAACAGGGTGGAGGACACCTCAATGTGCCGGCCGGTGTGTGGCTCACGGGCCCCATTGCCTTCAAAAACAACGTGGACCTGCACCTTGAAAAGAACGCCATCATCCTTTTCTCTGCCGACAAACGCCTCTATCTCGACATAGACAAGGCTACAGGCAAGATTCTCGGCAAGTCGAAGCCAGCCCTCAACGCATCCAAACGGAAGAACATCAGCATCACTGGACAAGGCATTATCGACGGCAACGGCAAGTGGTGGCGCCCGGTGAAGCGCTCTAAAGTGAGCGATACGGAGTGGAGCCAGTTCAAGGCCATGGGGGGCACAGAGACCGAACAGGGCAAACTGTGGTTCCCATTCAACCTGAAGAACTACAAGAACGTGACTGCTACACCCGAAAAAGAAGAGAAACTGCGTGCCGACCTGGTGCGCTTTACAGAATGTGAAAACATCCTTATCCAGGGCGTAACCTTCCAGAACTCTCCACGATTCCACGTTCATCCGGTGCGCTGCAAGCACCTTGTGGTAGACGGCATTACCATTCTCTGCCCATGGAACGCACAGAACGGCGATGGTCTTGACCTGAGCAACTGCCAAAACTCACTGATTGTCAACAACACAGTCAACGTGGGCGATGACGGCATCTGCATGAAAGGCGGTGTGGGACAAGCCGGAGTGGAAGCTGGTCCCTGCGAGAACATTCTCATTGAGAACAACACCGTATATCATGCTCACGGCGGTTTCGTCATCGGAAGCGACGTGTCGGGCGGCATGAAGAACATCGTGGTGCGCAACAACCGTTTCTGCGGCACTGACATAGGCTTGCGTTTCAAGAGCAGCATTGAGCGTGGCGGCAAGACGGAGAACATATTCATCAGCAACATCTATATGACTGACATCATCGGCGAAGCCATCAGCTTTGAAACCACCTATGCAGACAAAGGCTATTCAGTGAGCAAGGACGGCAACGAGAAGAACGCCCAGCCAGTGAAGGCTCCCTTCTCACCCGACTTCGGTAACATGCATATCAGCAACATAGTGTGCCACGGCACAGAATCGGGCATTGTGGCGCATGGTGCAGAAGGTATGGTTCACGACATCGTAATAGAAAACAGCACCATCTTCTACACCAAGAAGGCTACCGACATTGACGCTGCCTGCGATGTGAAACTGAACAACGTAAGACTGCTCACGTACTAAAATCATAATATCCATCAACACCAAGCAAGGCGCTACCATGCAAACTATTGCGGTAGCGCCTTGCTTTTTTAGGGTTCATCCCGTACCGGAAGTGATACCCGATGTGGCTCAGCATACAAAGATATGTGAATCGGAAATGTTGACCATACTATCCTGTTGCGTCTTATTAGGAACTGCCTAACAAGACGCCAGTAACAGACTAAGAAAGTGCTAACGGCAGACTAAGGAAGTGTTAGTCGATGACTTAGGAAGTGTTAGTCGATGACTTAGGAAGTGTTAGTCGATGAATTAGGAAGTGTTAGTCGATGACTTAGGAAGTGTTAGTCGATGAATTAGGAAGTGTTAGTCGATGA
>CAJKDU010000022.1 GCA_905198745.1 uncultured Prevotella sp.
TGAACATTCTGTATGTAGCAATTTTATCCGCAAAGTTACTAAAAATTCTATTTATAACGGAGTTGCCAGTGGCAATCATTTTCGATAATGTCAAATTCGCTCTTACGCTAATTCGTTTGTCGTTAAATGTCTGTCTTGTAAATGGGGAACTTTTCATCCGACAAATATACAAAATTCCAATGATTTCAAAGAACAAAAGATGTGTATAAAGGGTAGGGCAATGACCTGGGCTACAACGTGGTTCGCAAGACGGGCGACGTGACCATGTCGCTCGTTCAGCCCAAGGTGCAGGCTGGCGAAAACAAGGACGCCAACGCCATCGTCCTCTCCATGAAGCTCAAGAAAGGACTCCACTTCCAGCCCAAGCTGTTCAGCTTCTACTCATGCCGATGCGGCACCAACGGCGGACAGTTCGACGTGGTGGCCACCGCCGATGGCAAGAGCGCCACACTCGCCACGGGCGTGAAACCCGCTTCGGCCAACAACTACGACAAGTGCCAGTATGACCTCTCGCCACTGGGCGACGTGACCGGCGAGGTGCAAATCAAGATATACGTCAAGAGCCTTGCCACCAACAAGCAGTATGGTTTCTCCAGCTTCAGCATCTCCGGCTCCGTGAGCGGCACGGCAGACAAGGTGAACGTCTACACGCTCAGTGCCGTGCCTGCCGACCCACAGGCGGGCACCGTGATAGCCAACCCTGCTGCCAGCAAGCTCGACGAGGGAACTCCCGTGACGCTCACCGCCACCGAGAACTTCGGCTACCACTTCGACCACTGGGCCGACGAGAACGGAAGCAGCGTGTCGAAGGAAAATCCCTATGCCTTTGCCATCTCCGCCAACACCGCGCTCCGCGCCGTCTACACCTCAAAGCCCGTCTATGCCCTTCACCTGAGCCTGACCAGCGGCGCCCTCGACAATGCCGTGACCGTGGCACCGGAAGGCAACGTGAAGGACGGCACACATTATTATGAAGAGGGTACCGACGTGAAACTCACCACCCGGAACAACAAGATTCTCACCTTCACCCACTGGGAAGACAACACCACAGCACCCGAACGCACCATCCGCATGGACGGCGAGAAGAACGTGGTGGCCAACTTCTCTGCCTGCGACTACATCGTGGCATGGGATCTCCACGACGCCAACATACGCCAGGACCGCGCTGCCGACTATGCCTCGGAGAGCGAGAACGCCGGACTGCTACAGCTGCGCGACGAAGCCGGAACATCCAAGTCGTGGCTCGGCTCCGAGATGAGAGGCAAGTGGAGCGCACGCGTGTGGAGGGCACTCACGGAGAAAGACTATTTCGAGATGTCGTTCTCGACCAAGGGCTACAAGAACATCAAGGTGGCTGCCGCCATGGGCGACGACTACAACGCCTACTCGGTGAACTACATGCAAGCAAGCACCAACGGCACCGACTTCACCACCGTGGGCACCTACAACCTGCCCAACAGAGGATGGGACGAACAGGAGTTTGCACTGCCTGCCGCCTGCGACGACCAGGACAAGGTGTGGGTGCGCTTCATGCCCGATTACACCTCGCCGCTCACCGGAGTGGCCTCGGCCAACGACGGCACTGCCGTGGCTGAGATATTCGTCACCGCCGACAAGAACCTGGCCGACGACACACAGGCTCCCCGACTGCTGTCGTCTATTCCTGCCGATGCCGACAAGGGAGCTTCAGCTTCTGGCTCCATCATTCTCAACTTCGACGAGAAGATTATGACCGCACAGGGCAACGCCACGCTCGACGGCGAGACACTCACGCCCACCGTCAGCGGCAAGACAGCCGTCTTTGCCTACAGCGGACTGAAATACAACACCGACTACACCTTCGTACTTCCCGCAGGCCTCATCACCGACCGCAGCGGCAATGCCTTTGAGGGCATCACCATCCACTTCACCACCCTGGAGCGCAAGCAGCCCGAGGCACGGCTCTACGACGCCGTAGTGGCCCAAGACGGCACGGGCGACTACACCACCATACAGGCTGCCATCGACGCGGCACCCGCCAACCGCACGCAGCCCTGGCTCATCTTCATCAAGAAGGGCGTCTATAAAGGACACCACGACATTCCCGCCAACAAGCCCTACCTGCACTTCATCGGACAAGGGCGCAACCTGGTGAGCATCACCGACTCCCGACTCAGCGGAGGCAACAACGCCTACCCTGTGGCTACGGGTGCCACACTGACCGCCAACGCCGACAACCTCTATTTCGAGGGCATCAACTTTGTCAACTCCTATGGGGTGGAAAAGAATGACGGACCGCAGGCTCTCGCCCTCTACACCATCGGCGACCGCATCGCACTCAACCGCGTGGGACTGCTCTCCTACCAGGACACATGGCTCACCACCACCAAACTCAACAACCGACACTACATCAAGGACAGCTGGATTGAGGGTGCGGTGGACTTCATCTACGGTCAGGGCAACGTGTTCTTCGACCAAGACACCATCAACATCGTGCGCAAGAGCGGCGGCTACATCGTGGCGCCCAACCACAGCAAGGGCACCACATGGGGCTACGTGTTCATGAACAACATCATCACCGCTCCCGGCAAGCCTTCCGACACCGACGTCTGGCTCGGACGTCCCTGGCACGAAAGCCCCATCACCGTGTTCATCAACACCCGTGCGGAAGTGAAGATTCCTGCCGCCGGCTGGTATGACCACATGGGCGGACTGCCCAAACTATGGGCAGAATACAACACGGTCGACGCCAAAGGCAATCCTGTAGACCTGTCGCACCGCATCACGAAATACTGGTATGAAGACGACCAGAAGAACCAAGTGTGGGGAGAAAGCGAAAAGGCCGTGCTCACTGCCGAGGAGGCATCACGCTACACCGTGAAGAACGTGCTCTCGGGCAACGATGCCTGGCAACCCACACTGCTCACCGAGGCTTGTCAGACACCCACACCGACGGTAGACGGCCGACTCATCAGCTGGCAGGCCGTGCCCTACGCCATCTGCTATGTGGTCTGCGTGGACGGCAATGTGACGGGTTTCACCACTGACACTGAGTACTCCATTCCTGCCAACATCGCCGTCACACCCGCGTCCGTGTGCACCGTGCAGGCCGTCAACGAGTATGGCGGACTGAGCCAACAGGGCTTTGCCGCCGCCACCGGCATAGAGCACACTGAGGCCACAGCGCAAAAGGCCGACGGCAAGTGGTATAACCTCAAGGGACAGCGTGCCGACAGCCGCACGGCAGGCATACGCATCTCTGCCGGCAAGAAAATGATAGTGAAATAGTTCATCCTCGACATTCATGCCCCTACAGGCATGAGCGGTCAGCCAAGCCCGTTGGCGGTCAGACAGTCAGCAGCCCTCTCCGGCTCCATGACCCGACTGACACCAACGGGCCTTCTTTTGGCCGTTACCCAGCGGGTGGCAGCAGCCTAACAGCCTGTCGACAACCTTTCTCCCTGCCTGGGCACTCATTGCCCGCGGCCCGGGCATACATTGCCCAAACGGAGAGATGCATGTAGGGCAACGGACAGCATGGTGCACAACGTCACCTGGGCAACCGGCAAAGTCGGGAAAACGTGCCTGACTCCGACGCGTAAACCATGAAAAAGCTCAACAAAACAGAGTTCAGAATCCTGGCCTCACCCCTCTTTCCGTCACTGCTTCACAGCCTGCAGACCGCCTGTTTTCACGTTCCAAGGCAGAGCGTTGCATACGTTGCAAAACTAAAAACAGCGTGTTTTTCCCGTCCGCAGACACCATTTTCACTACGAAAAGGACCAAAACAGGGTGTGAAAAGTGAAAAATTCTGAGCTGAACGACCACTTTTTCGAGCCCTTCACCGCTTTTTTTGTCCCGATTTATTTATGCCTAAAGAGGAGCCGAAATTATGAAAAAAGGACCGACGGAAAGAGGCTACTCACCGAGTTGGGCACCGTAAGTCGCCGAGTTAGCCACCGTAAGTCGCCGAGTTAGCCACCGTAAGTCGCCGACTTAGCCACCTCAAAAAACCATTCAACAAATGCAACGCTTTTTGCCCTTCAGGAAAGTCAGCGGAAAGCAGACTTGCAAGTAACTGAAGCACAAGCCGTTACGAGCATTCATTTTCTAAAAGCAAGCACATTAAAAGAGGCAAAAAACCTTCAAAAGCGTTGCGTTGCGATAAAAATCTGCTTTAAAAATGCCCGATTTTCATACTCTGAAAAAATTCATAATATATATTTATATATATTATGCTTAAAAATTAGTATATTGAAAAAATGCGTTATTCAGCCTAAAAAATGCCCTTTTTGACCCCTGTTTTTGAGTGCAACGCA
This sequence comes from uncultured Prevotella sp., assembly GCA_905198745.1. Classification (GTDB taxonomy): domain Bacteria; phylum Bacteroidota; class Bacteroidia; order Bacteroidales; family Bacteroidaceae; genus Prevotella. The sequence goes on from CAJKDU010000022.1 coordinate 4,299, forward strand.
ACGCTTTTCGTCATTTTTAGGGTAAAAAGCCGCCGAAAAAAGGTGCGGAAACCAGTGGTGAGGGAAAACGCAACGCATGCCCGGCATCCTTTGGAAAAAACACGACAAACGCATGCCGACAGTCGCCCGACGCCATCATCCACCCCGCAAACAGGGTGAGAGAAAACTCGTAAATTCCCCTTTCTTTTTATGGACAGCCCTCGTTTATTTCAAAAAAATTTATTACCTTTGTAGCACAAAACCCAAGCATCATGAACGAATATATAGTATCGGCACGCAAGTATCGTCCCATGACCTTCGACTCCGTGGTGGGACAGTCGGCACTCACCACGACGCTCAAGAACGCCGTGAAGAGCGGCAAGCTGGCGCACGCCTACCTGTTCTGCGGTCCACGCGGAGTGGGCAAGACCACCTGTGCGCGCATCTTCGCCAAAGCCATCAACTGCCTGTCGCCCACAGCCGACGGAGAGGCATGCAACGAGTGCGAGAGCTGCAAGGCCTTCAACGAGCAGCGCTCCTACAACATCTTTGAACTCGACGCCGCCAGCAACAACTCCGTGGAGAGCATCAAGCAACTCATGGAACAAACCCGCATACCGCCCCAGGTGGGCCGCTACAAGGTGTTCATCATCGACGAGGTGCACATGCTGTCTACCGCCGCCTTCAACGCCTTTCTCAAGACCCTCGAAGAGCCGCCGGCACACGTCATCTTCATTCTCGCGACCACCGAGAAAAACAAGATTCTGCCCACCATTCTCTCCCGCTGCCAAATCTACGACTTCGAGCGGATGACCGTGCAGGGCATTGTCGACCACCTGAAGATGGTGGCAGCAAAGGAAGGCTTCACCTGCGAGGACGAAGCCCTCAACGTGATTGCCGAGAAGGCCGACGGCGGCATGCGCGACGCCCTCTCCATCTTCGACCAGGCTGCCAGCTTCTGCCAGGGCAACATCACCTACAAGAAAGTGATCGAAGACCTCAACGTGCTCGACGCCGACTACTACTTCAAGATTGTGGACCTCGCCATGGAAAACAAGGTGAGTGACGTGATGCTGCTCCTCAACGACGTCATTGCCAAGGGATTCGACGGCGGCAACCTCGCCCTCGGACTCGCCTCGCACATACGCAACGTGCTCATGGCCAAGGACGCCAGCACACTGCCCCTGCTGGAAGTGAGCGAGACACGCCGGCAGAAATACCAGGAACAGGCACAGAAATGCCCCGCCAAGTTCCTCTATCAGGCCATGCAGATACTCAACCGCTGCGACATAGAATACAAGCAGAGCAGCAACAAGCGGTTCCTCGTGGAGCTCACCCTCATAGAGGTGGCACAGATCACCCAGCAGGACGACGCCGCCGAAGGAGCCAGTGCGGGGCCTCGCCCCAGAAGACTGAAAACCCTGTTTAAGCTATTGGCGCTTTCAGCCCAGTCTAAACCGGCCCAGCAGGTGACCGGGACAGAGCAGCGTGCGCAGCCCTCCGCTGCCACCAGGGAAACCGCCACCCACGCCACCCCACACACCACACCCAGCGGCAACACGCCGGAAACGACCACTGCCACAGCCCCACAAACCGCCCCAAAGCCCAAGCCCAAACTGACGGGCATCGGCATGTCGTGGGCCAACCTGCGGAGAGGCCCCAAGAAGAAGACCTACGGGCAGGAAAAAGAGGAAGAGGTAAGCAAGGACGAGAACTACGAGTTCAGCCAATCCCAACTCGACCTGCAGTGGCTCACCATGTGCAACCGCATGCCGCAACAAATGGTGGCCACGGCCACACGAATGAAGAACATGAGGCCCCTCATCACCGACTTCCCCAACATCGAGGTGGTAATAGACAACCAATACCTGCTCGAACAGATGCAGGAAATCAGACAGCGCATCAAGGCCACCCTGGCACGCGACCTGCACAACGGCAACATAGAGCTCCACCTCAGGCTCGCCAAGGCAGAAGAGATGACCAAGATACTCACCCCGAAGGAAGTGCTCGAGGAACTGTCGAAAGCCAACCCCTCCATCGTCAAACTGCGCGAAGCACTCGACCTCCGTCTCGTCTGAGCGTCGCCGCCAAGCAAGCCACGCAGTTGAAAAAAACGCTAAAAGAACAGGCTATATTTTGTTCTTCACACGAATTACATTAACTTTGCAACAACATTATGAGCCGCTGGATATACATCTGGAAAGTAGTCAGTCACTACAAATACATCATCACCATAGTGATTGGCGTTCTCGTCGTAGGCATCTTCGACGAGAACAGCTTCATGCAGAAAATCAAATACGAATTTGAAATCAGCGACTTGCAAAAGGAAATCAACAAATACAACGCCATCTACGAGCGCGACACCCGCCAGCTCCGCATGCTCCAGAGCAACCCGAAAAACATAGAGAAAATAGCCCGCGAGCGCTATTTCATGAAAGCGGACGACGAGGACATCTTCGTGCTCAGCGACGACGAACAGCCAACACTTTCGAATGAAGAATCTAAAGAATAATAACCTACAGGCCCTCATCTTCCTGATGGGAGGCATACTCATGGTAGCCAGCGTGGGATGCTACGTGCTCCTCTGGCAACAGCAAATAGTCTGCTGGACCTTCCTCGTGGGAGCCGTCATGTTCACCACCATGCAAGCCATGCAAACCTACGAAGGCAACAGCCCCACCATCGCACGGCTGCGCCGCATCATGGCCTTCGCCGACATCTGCTTCGTGCTCTCCGGCCTGCTCATGGTCGACACCACCTACCAGTTTCTCGCCAGTCTTTTCAACAACTACCTGGACTACTTCAACTACATCTACAACAAGTGGGTGCTCCTGCTACTCATAGCCGCCATCCTCGAACTATATTCCTCACACCGCATTTCCACAGAATTGAAAAAGGAGAGGAAATAAATAAAAAATGATAAAAGACAGCCGTGTAGTTTTAAATAGACTGAAAACATTTCACCACTTCAGCAATACATTGTACTTTTGTAAGGCTGATTAAGAAATAGCAGAACACAATATGAACAAAATACTTTACGCTTTCCTTACCGTCATGGCATTCGCCTCATGCGCCAATTCATACAACATCCAGGGCACATCCAACGTGTCTACACTTGACGGAAGAATGCTCTATCTGAAAATCGTCAAGAACAACGAACTCAAGAGCATAGACTCCTGCGAGGTGGTGCACGGACAGTTCCACTTCAACGGAACACTCGACTCCGTGAGAATGGCCAACATCTACATGGACAACGAAAGCGTGATGCCTGTGGTCATCGAGAGTGGAGACATCAACATCAAGATAGACAACACACAGCAAGTCATCAGCGGCACACCTCTCAACGACAAGCTCTTCAAGTTCATGAAGAAGTATGACCAGCTGCAAAACCAGAACGCGGAACTCGTGCACAAGCACGACCAGGCCATCATGGACGGACGCGACATGGCCACCGTCAACCAGCAGCTGGCCGCCGAGGCAGCCAGCATCGACCAGAAACTCGACGACCTGGTGACGGGATTCATCACCGAGAACTTCGACAACGTGCTCGGTCCCGGCATCTTCATGATGATGACCTCCTCCTTCCAGTATCCGGAACTCACACCGTGGATAGAAGACATCATGAGCAAGGCAACCGACAACTTCAAGAACGACCCCTACGTGAAGGAATACATGGAAGCGGCACAGAAGATACAGAACATGCAGAACGGACTCGCACAACCCGACATGCCGCAACCCGCCGCACCACAGCCCGACCAGCAACAGGCACAGCAGGCTCCGCCCACACCCAACGAGATGGCCAAGCCCGCCGAACAACCCAAAGAATAAAAACACAACAGGAAACAACATGAAAACGTTAATATCTGGCGCTGTAGTAGTAAACGAAGAACAACAATACAGAGCCGATGTGGTCATAGAAGACGACCGGATAGCAGATATTATCAAGGACAACCATACGCCCCGTGACAGCTACGAAACCATCGTGGATGCCACGGGGTGCTTCGTATTGCCCGGCGTAATAGACGAACACGTGCACTTCCGCGAGCCGGGACTCACCGACAAGGCCGACATGGAAAGCGAAAGCCGTGCCGCAGCCTTTGGCGGAGTGACCTCCTACTTCGACATGCCCAACACCAAGCCACAGACCACCACGCCCGACCACTGGAACGCCAAGCGGCAACTCGGACGCGAGAAAAGCCACGTGAACTACGCCTTCTTCTACGGAGCCACCAACGACAATGCCGACACGTTCGGCAGCGTGGACCCACGCCACGTGCCCGGCATCAAACTCTTCATGGGCTCCTCCACAGGCAACATGCTCGTGGACAACAGGGCCTCACTCGAGAAGATATTCTCCTCCACAGACAAGGTCATCATGACCCACTGTGAAGACACGGACGAAATAAACCGCAACATGGCGGAAGCCAAAAGCAAGCATGGCGACGACCCCGACGTGGTCCACCATCCAGAAATACGCTCCGAACAGGCCTGCTACGACTCGTCGGCACTCGCCGTGGAGCTGGCCCGAAAGAACCATGCCCGGCTCCACATTGCCCACATCACCACAGCCCGCGAACTCACACTCATCCCCAAGGCTTCAGACGACGACATGCAGCGAGGCACACTGCCCCGCATCACCGCCGAAGCCGTGGTGGCACACCTGATGTTCTGCGACGAGGACTACGCGCGGCTCGGCACACGCATCAAGTGCAACCCTGCCGTGAAGACCCGTGCCGACCGTGATGCACTGCGCCGGGGACTCACAGACGGAAGCATCGTCTGCGTGGCCACCGACCATGCACCCCACCAGTGGGCCGACAAGCAGGGCGGATGCGCCAAGGCTGCCTCAGGCATGCCCATGCTGCAATTCTCGCTCGTGAGCATGCTCCAACTGGTAGACGAGGGCGTGCTGCCCCTCACCCGTGTGCCCCGACTGATGAGCCACAACCCAGCACTGCTCTTCTCCGTCGGCCAAAGGGGCTTTATCCGCCCAGGCTACAAGGCTGACCTCGTCATCGTGCGCCCGGGAAAGCCCTGGACCGTGAGCCGCGACAACATTGAGAGCAAATGCAAGTGGAGCCCCATGGAAGGACACACCTTCAACTGGCAGGTGGAACACACCTTCTGCAACGGACACCATATATATAATAAAGGAACATTCGACAAGGACAGCCACGGCGAAGAGATAGTTTTTGAATGAGAAAGATACTCACCTTTGAACTGGACGAACTGGAACCCTACATCAACTGGCTCTACTTCTACCATGCCTGGGGACTGAGCGGCAAACCGCAGGAAGCCAAGGCACAGATGCGCAACGAGGCTGAACAGATGCTCCGCGAGTTCACCGGCAAATACCGCACACATGCCGTATTCGTGCTGCTCGACGCCAACAGCGACGGAGACGACATCATCATCGGCAACACCCGTCTGCCCATGCTCCGCCAGCAGAAGCCTGCCAGCGAAGGCAGCCCCAATCTCTGCCTGGCCGACTTTGTGCGCCCCGCATCGTCGGGCATCAAGGACCGGCTGGGAGCCTTCGCCACCACGGTAGACATCAGGATGGAGACCGAATACGAACACGACCCCTACCAGCGCATGCTCGCCCAGACACTCGCCGACCGCCTTGCCGAGGCCACAGCCGAAAAGATGCACCAGGAAGTGCGCACCCACTGGTGGGGCTACGCTCCCGACGAGCACCTCACCATGCAGGAGCTGCTCATGGAGAAATTCCAGGGCATCCGGCCTGCCGTGGGCTATCCCTCCATGCCCGACACGAGCATGAACTTCCTGCTCTCCACACTGCTCGACATGCCGGAGATAGGCATCCGCCTGACCGACGTAGGCGCCATGAAGCCTCACGCATCGGTGTCGGGACTGATGTTCGCCCACCCGCAAGCCCACTACTTCGACATCGACAAGATTGGCGAAGACCAGCTACACGACTATGCCCGCCGACGCGGCGTGCCCGTGGAACTGATGCGCCGCTACCTGGCCTCACACATGAACTGATTTGCCCCACAACCCTATGATAGCAAGAATATTCATACCCATCCTGTTGGTCATCGTGCTCACCGACCTGCACGTGGACTACCACTTCTTCCGCCGCCGCTACCGCCATCACCCCTGGAAGCGGCTGCTCTGGGCACTGCCCGGCATAGGTATGGTGGTCTATACCATCGCACTCGCGTCGCTCCGGAGTTTCGCTCCCGAAGACATCACGTGGCTCAACGTCTACCTCTTCCTGCTCGGCACCATCGTATGCCCCAAGTTCCTGTTCGTGGCATGCTCCACAGCAGGCATGGTGTGGCAGAAACTGCGCCATACACGCCGCAACTACGGCAACATGGCAGGAGGCGTGCTTGCCGCCCTGTGCATCGTCGTGCTGGTCTACGGCACCACCTTCGGGTTCAACCGCCTCAACGTGAAACACGTGGACCTCTACTTTCCCGATCTGCCACAGGTCTTCGAGGGCTACAAGATAGTGCAGTTCTCCGACGCCCACGTGGGCACCTTCGACGGATGGCGCATGCAGTATCTGCAACGCGACGTGGACAGCATCAATGCCCAGCGGCCCGACCTCGTGGTGTTTACGGGCGACCTGCAGAATATGCGCCCACAGGAAATTGCGCCCTGTGCTGCCACCCTCGGCCAACTGAGGGGCAAAGACGGTGTGGTGTCCATTCTCGGCAATCACGACTATGCCGACTATGCCCGTGCCGAAGTCAACGTCAAGACCGCCTATGAAGCGCAGACCCGCCAGGCAGAAGCGAATCTCGGATGGCAACTGCTGCTCAACGACCGCCGTATCCTGCGCCGCGGCACTGACTCGCTGGTCATTGCCGGCGAAGAGGACCACGGCATGCCGCCCTTCCCAGCCCGCGGTGACCTTCACAAGACACTCCACGGCATCGGTCCACGGGCCTTCGTGGTGATGCTCCAGCACGACCCCACAGCCTGGCGCCGCCACATACTGCCCGGTTGCCAGGCACAACTCACCCTGAGCGGCCACACCCACAACGCCCAGTTCAGCCTCTTCGGCTGGTCGCCCTCACGCCTCATCTACCGCGAGAGCTACGGCCTCTACCTGAAAGGCTGGCGCGCCCTCTACATTACATCAGGCATAGGCGGCTTCGTGCCCTTCCGCTTCGGAGCCTCGGCCGAGATTGCCGTCATCACCCTTCACCAGCAAAAACAATAGAACATGAAATACCTCTATCGTATTTACCAGCTTTTCATTGCCCTGCCCGTCATCCTCGTTGCCACCGTCGTCACGGCACTCACCGTCACCATAGGCTGCACCTTGGGCAACGGACACTTCTGGGGTTACTACCCGGGAAAATGGTGGTCGTGGATCATCATCCGCATCCTGCTGCTGCCCGTCAAGGTGGAAGGCGGCGACCAACTCGACCCCAACCAAAGCTACGTCTTCGTGAGCAACCACCAGGGAGCATTCGACATATTCCTCATCTACGGCTTCCTGTGCCGCAACTTCAAGTGGATGATGAAGCGCCAGTTGCGCAACATCCCTCTGGTAGGCAAGGCTTGTGAGGCATCCCACCAGATATTCGTGGACAAGCGCGGCCCCAGCAAAATCAAGGAAACCTACGACAAGGCACGCGCCACCCTACGGGGCGGCATGTCGCTGGTGGTGTTTCCCGAGGGAGCACGCACCTTCACCGGCCACATGGGACTGTTTCGCCGCGGTGCCTTCATGCTTGCCGACGAGATTCAGTTGCCCGTAGTGCCGCTCACCATCAACGGCTCGTTCAACGTGATGCCCCGCATGCGCGACATGAAATGGGTGCTCTGGCATCCGCTCAAGCTCACCGTCCACGCCCCCATCTGCCCCAAGGGCAAAGGACTGGAGGCAGAGAAAGCCACCATGAAAGAAGCCTACGACGTGGTCATGTCGGGACTTGACAAGGAATACCAGGGCTATGTGGAGAATCCCGACCAATAGCCACCGCCAGAGAAAGGACCGCCACAGAGCAAGGAAAACGAAGATAAAGAACATTTAGATAGTGTTAAGACGACAACAAAAAGGAGCGATAATTTTTGCAATGTCTCCGAAATTGTCTAATTTTGCACGGTTTCATCAAACAAGACACTTATGAGTGACAGCATTGTAATCATACCGACATACAATGAAAAGGAAAACGCGGAGAAGATTATCCGTGCCGTATTCGGACTTGAAAAGAAGTTTGACATTCTGATTATCGACGACGGCAGTCCCGACGGAACAGCTTCCATCGTGAAGCGACTGATAGACACAGAGTTCAGCGACCGCCTGCACATCATCGAGCGTGAGGGCAAGCTCGGACTCGGCACCGCCTACATCCGCGGCTTCAAGTGGGCACTGGAAAAAGGCTACGACTACATTTTCGAGATGGATGCCGACTTCAGCCACGACCCCAACGACCTGCCGCGCCTCTATGCAGCATGCCACGACGAAGGCGCCGACCTGGCCATAGGCTCACGCTACGTGACGGGCGTCAACGTGGTGAACTGGCCTATAGGACGCGTGCTGATGAGCTATTTCGCCTCACAGTATGTGCGCACCGTGACAGGCTTCAACGTGCACGACACCACAGCCGGCTTTGTGTGCTACAAACGGCAGGTGCTCGAGACCATTCCTCTCGACAACATCCGCTTCAAAGGCTACGCCTTCCAGATTGAGATGAAGTTCACCGCCTACAAGATAGGCTTCAACATCAAGGAAGTGCCCGTCATCTTTGTCAACCGCCGTGAAGGCACCAGCAAGATGAGCGGCGGCATCTTCGGCGAAGCATTCTTCGGCGTGATGCGCCTCAGATGGGACGGATGGTTCAAGAAGTATCCCAAGAAACCATGAAGATTCAAGACACCACCAAGCTATATGCCTCGCTGCCACAAGCCGGGGCACTCACCAAAGTCCTGAAGGATGACACCGCCCAGACGGTATTCCTTCAGGGCTTGTTGGCTTCTGCCACTCCCCTTCTTTTCTCAGCCATTGCCGCCGACGTGAACCGGCCGGTGGTGTTTGTGCTGCAGAATGCCGACGAAGCCGGCTATTTCTATCACGACCTGACCCAGGTGCTCGGCATCGGCCAGGTGTTTTTCTACCCTTCCTCCTATCGACGCGCCGTGAAATACGGCCAGCGCGACGCAGCCAACGAGATACTGCGCACCGAGGTGCTGAGCAAGATAGCGCAGCACGGCGGAAGCTATCTCTATGTGGTGACCTGTCCAGAGGCGCTGAGCGAACTGGTGGTGTCGAAGACCCGGCTCGACGAACGGACCGTTGTGCTCAAGACCGGACAGAAAGTGGACATCGTGGAACTGGAAAAGCGGCTGCGCCAACTCGATTTCACCGAGACCGACTATGTGTATGAGCCGGGACAGTTTGCCGTGCGCGGCAGCATCATCGACGTTTATTCCTACAGTTCGGAGTATCCATTCCGCCTTGACTTCTTCGGCGACGAGATTGACTCCATCCGCACCTTCGAGGTGCAGACACAGCTCTCCAAGGACAAGTGCAAGGAGATAGAGGTTGTGCCCGAACTGGCCTCCATGTCGGAGGAGAAGATGCCCTTCACGAGTTTCCTGCCCAAGGACACCCTGTTTGTGGTGAAAGACCTTGCCTACATCCGTGACGCTGTGGACAAGATATACCAGAACGGTTTCTCGTCGCAGGCACTGACCGAACGGATGGAGGGAGCCACCGAGATGGAGCAACAGGAGATTCTGCGCGACATGAAGCGCGAGACCCAACTGGTCAGTGCCTCACAACTCATGGAGGGGCTGTCACAGTTCCGCCGTGTGGAGTTCGGCCATGCGCCCACAGGCACGCCATGCGCCACGGTGAAGTTCAACATTTCGCCCCAACCGCTCTTCCACAAGAACTTCGAGTTGCTGTCGCAGTCGCTCGAAGACTATATCCTTACAGGCTACCGGCTCTACATCTTCGCCGACAGCGAGAAGCAGAACCAGCGACTCAAGGACATCCTCACCGAACGTGCCGAGCAACAGCATGCCCAGCCCATCACCTTCATCCCAGTGGACAAGACGCTCCACGAGGGCTTTGCCGACAACGACCTGAAGGTGTACTTCTTTACCGATCACCAGATATTCGACCGCTTCCACAAGTACAGTCTCCGTTCCGACGGCGCACGTGCCGGCAAGATGGCACTCTCCATGAAGGAACTGCAGGAGCTCGACCCGGGCGACTATCTGGTGCACGTAGACTTCGGCATAGGCAAGTTCGGCGGTCTGGTGCGCGTGCCTACCGGCGACTCCTATCAGGAGATGATACGCATCATCTACCAGAACAACGACATTGTGGATGTGTCTATCCACTCGCTCTACAAGATTTCCAAGTATCGCAACAACGGCGCCGGCGACGCTCCGCGACTGAGTACCCTCGGCACAGGTGCCTGGGAACGGCTCAAGGAGCGCACCAAGAAGAAGATAAAGGACATTGCACGCGACCTCATCAAGCTCTATGCCAAGCGCCGCCACGAAAAGGGATTTGCCTACAGCCATGACTCGTTCATGCAGCACGAACTGGAGGCAAGCTTCCTCTACGAGGACACACCCGACCAGATGAAGGCCACACAAGACGTGAAGGCCGACATGGAAAAGGCGAAGCCCATGGACCGCCTGGTGTGCGGCGACGTGGGATTCGGCAAGACCGAGGTGGCCATACGCGCGGCCTTCAAGGCGGCTTGCGACAGTAAGCAGGTGGCAGTGCTCGTGCCCACCACGGTGCTCGCCTACCAGCACTACCAGACCTTCCGCAAACGACTGAAAGATTTCCCCGTGCGCGTGGACTATCTCTCACGGGCACGCACCGCCAAACAGACGCGCGAGGTGCTTGCCTACCTCAAGGCAGGCAAGATAGACATCATCATCGGCACCCACAAGCTCATCGGCAAGACCGTGGAATGGCACGACCTGGGACTGCTCATCATCGACGAGGAACAGAAGTTCGGCGTGTCTACCAAAGAGAAACTCCGCAAGCTGAAGTCGAACGTGGACACACTCACCATGTCGGCTACCCCCATTCCGCGTACCCTGCAGTTCTCGCTCATGGGTGCCCGCGACATGAGCATCATCCGCACGCCACCCCCCAACCGCTACCCCATCCAGACGGTGCTGCAGTCGTTCGGCAGCGAAGTCATTGCCGACGCCATCAACTTCGAGATGAGCCGCAACGGACAGGTGTATTTCGTCAACGACCGCATCAACAACCTGCCTGCCATTGCCGACCTCATACACAAATATGTGCCCGATGCAAGGGTGGCGATAGGCCACGGACAGATGCCGCCCGAAGAACTGGAGAAAATCCTGATGGGATTCATGAACTACGACTACGACGTGCTGCTCTCCACCACCATCGTGGAGAACGGCATCGACATATCAAACGCCAACACCATCATCATCAACGATGCCCACCGCTTCGGACTGAGCGACCTGCACCAGATGCGTGGACGCGTGGGACGCAGCAACCGCAAGGCTTTCTGCTATCTGCTGGCGCCTCCCAAGTCGGTGCTCACCCCCGAGGCCCGGCGTCGGCTCGAGGCACTGGAGAACTTCTCGGAATTGGGCAGCGGATTCAACCTCGCCATGCAGGACCTCGACATCCGTGGAGCAGGCAACCTGCTCGGTGCCGAGCAGAGCGGATTCATGGAAGACCTGGGCTACGAGACCTACCAGAAGATTCTCAACCAGGCTGTAACCGAACTGAAAAACGACGAGTTTGCCGACCTCTACACAGCCCAGATGGCAGAGGGACAGGACATTGCGGGCGACGAATTTGTGGAAGACTGCGCCTTGGAGAGCGACCTGGAGATGTATTTCCCCGACAACTATGTGCCGGGCAGCAGTGAGCGCATGCTCCTCTACCGCGAGCTCGACAGCATAGAAGACGAGGAATCGCTCAATGCCTACAGGCAACGACTCGTTGACCGCTTCGGTCCGGTGCCACGACAAGGCGAGGAACTGCTCCGCGTGGTGCTGCTCCGCAAGCTCGGCAAGCGACTCGGCTGCGAGAAACTGCAACTCAAGCAGGGGCGCATGCAGATGCACCTGGTGAGCAACCAGCAGAGTGCCTACTACAAGAGCCGCTCCTTCGACCGCATCATCAACTATGCCACCACCCATCCGCGCCAGTGCCTGCTCAAGCCCGTAGGCGGCAAGCCCGTGCTGATGGTCAAACCCGTGACGAGCGTAGGCGAAGCCGTGGAGGTGCTCAAGGAAATAGAAAAGACAGAAGAACAATAACAGGCTTAACCGCAAGCCTAACAGAAAAGCAGGCAAGGAAGACACTCCTCACCTGCTTTTTTTGTTATTTATAATCCTAACAAGCGTTAGTAGTTAACCTTCACGCCCACGTAGTAGCTCCGCGGAAGGGAAGGGCCGTAAATATAGTTGGAATCACGGTTCCGTCCCTTGTCTGTGTCTATTCCTTTATCTTGATGCTTATCGCCTTGAGCTCCTGCCATCCGGCCTTGTCGGTGAGCCGTATCATAAAGTGGTAGTCGCCAGGGGCTATATCCTGCGGGATGGGTATGTCCACCTTAGCTTCATAGCTCTTCAGACCTGCGGGAATGGCTTGGTCCTGATTATACACCCAGGGATTGACGGGCGACTTCTTGTCATCGAGCGGACAGTCGTCAGCCGAGGTGGAATGGGTGTGATGGTCGAAATTGTTGTGTATCTCAATGTTGAAGTTGCCGAGTTCCACATTGTCGGTGAATGTATAGTGGAAGGGAAGGGTTTCTCCCTTTTTATACTGCTGGCAGTCTATGGGGTTCGGCACCGTTCCGTCCTCTATTTTCGGTTTCTCCTGATCGTTGGCAACCGTGTTGCCGCCGGCCTGCAACTCATGGTTGCCCACCTGCTGCACGAGCTTCACACTTGCCGAGAAGGTTTGCTTGGTGAACTTCTCTCTATGGTGCCCGACGGTATCGGCATATAGCCGTGCGACACGGGTTCGGCAAGTTCGCGCTGGCGGTTGTTCTGATAGGCGAAGTTGCCTTCCAGCATGCCGTCTGCCCAGCTACAGTCCGTGTGGTTGGCCACCATGAAGTGGTTGATGGTGTGATAGCGCAAGTCTATGTCGCGGCGCGAACGGTCGTAATCGATGTCGGAGAGCCTCACCTCCAGTCCATGGTCGTCGCCCCATTGCTGGCTCTCGTGCTTGATGCCGTTCTCCGCCACCAGCACACGGTTGAACCCCAGTCCACGAATCACCGGCTTTGACTCTCCTGAGCCCACATTCATGGCTTGTACGCCAGGCAGCCGGCTCAGCGTCTGCATGAGCGAACCGCTGAAGTTTTCTTCTATGAATCGTCTGTCGGCCCTCATCACGTTGAGGGAAGACTTCATCTGCATTTCCTTGTTGGAACTTCCGCTCACAACCACTTCGCCGAGGGACACGCCGTCCCTCATCATCCGCTTGACGCTGTCGGCCACAACACACTCCTTCACCGAATCTTCGGGCAAGGAGACAGCCGTGGCACTTGACTCAAGCGCATGACCGAAAGTGAAGAAGAGAGGAAGCGCAACGAGTGCTGACTTCTTGTTCTTCATCATAAGATTTTGGAAATCAATCGGCCTTACCGACCGTAAGGATACAGTTACAGCCGATTATCACTTTTGATTAATCTTCAAGATAAAACTATAAGAACAAGATTGCTGGTGGAGCCCGTGTGGACAGGATGCTGCCTTCGCGGGACTTGACAAACGGACAGGCTTCCGAGAAAGCAAGGTGAACGATAGCTACAAACACCGCTATCGTGACAAGAGTCGGAACCACGTAGGGCAGACTGTGCAACTGGCACAACACACACTCGTGCATGAAGGAGTGCTGAGCCGTGAGGTGACCGTCGTGGTGAATGTGATGCGCGCACTCGTAACAATAGGTGGTCTGTCCTTCCTCCGCCGAATGGTGGTGGAAGGTAATGGCGAGCAACATTGGCACATAGACCAACATCAGCAGCCAGGCAAACCTCGTTCTTCTGTTGTCGAGACGACGCATTATCTTAACATCTTTTCTTTACGGGCGCAAAAGTAGCACTTCTCATCCGAAGCTTCCAAACCTCGTAAGATTTATTAAGACAATTAACAAGCCGAAACTTTCCGCCTCTTCCTCCACGCCCACCACCACAAGGGACTTCCGGGCATTGGAGCATCGACAACCCACAGGCGATACAGTCAGCCAGAACGACATTCTTCGACGAAAGTTTCCCCTACTCAACCGATTTTTTGTACTTTTGCAGCCGGAAAAGAGAGCCTGACCCAAAAATCGGGAACCGCTTGCAGGCATGAGGCCGGTGGGCCAGTGGGCTCTCACGGAAAACATAACTTGCTCAAGACACATGGACCATATAGACAAACGAGAATCATTTCTGAAACTTCATCTCAGCGTGCTGCTTGCCGGCTTCACCGGCCTGTTCGGCAAACTCATCACGCTCAACGAGGTTGACATCGTGTGGTACCGCATGTTCTTCACCGCCCTCATCCTGCTCGTGTTCACGGGCCTGCCACGGGTGGGATGGAAGAAGTTTCTGCAGATAGCAGGGTGCGGCGCCCTGCTGGGACTCCACTGGATGCTCTTCTACGGGTCCATCAAGATGAGCAACGTGTCCATCGGTGTGGTGTGCTATGCCATGGTGGGCTTCTTCACCGCCTTCTTCGAGCCGCTGGTGTTCCGTCGGCGTGTGGCGTGGATAGAGGTGCTCTTTGCCTGTTTCACGCTGTGTGGACTGCTATGCATCTTCTCTTTCGACACGCGCTACCGCTCCGGCATCCTGGTCGGCATGCTCTCGTCAGCAGCCGCTGCGCTCTACACCATTTTCAACAAGAAGGTGTCAGTGGGCGTGCGCAGCCGCACCATGCTCATGTATCAGATGGCTGGCGGCCTGTTGGGCGTGAGCCTCATCATTCCCGTCTACCTCTGGTGTTTCCCTTCCGACACGCCGGTCATGGTGCTTCCCGACGGTGCCAACCTGTGGTGGATGCTCTGCCATGCCCTTTTCTGCACGGCTGGCCTCTACATATTGCAAATACAGGTGCTCAAAAGTCTGTCGGCCTTCACCGTCAACCTCACCTACAACCTCGAGCCGTGCTACACCATCCTCATGGCTTTCCTGTTTTTCGGCGAAGCCCGTCTGCTCAACTTCTCCTTCTACATCGGCATTGCCCTCATCATTCTGAGCGTCAGCTTGCAGACCTACAGAGGATTGCGCAAGGGTAAATAGCCCCACATTCCGCAAACAGTCTTCAATCCCAGCAGTTCTTAATATGCCACTAACAAGCCGTAACTCTGCCACTAAAGAGCCGCAACTCTGCCACTAACGACTCGTAACTCTGCCATTAACGAACCGTCAGAATGTCTGCCTAACCTTTACCCATCGAGATTTCCTGTATGCGTATAGACCATACCAAGGTAGTGATTTTGCAATATTTAATGTAATTATGTCAAAGAAATCCACTTCTACATAATTTTTCTTACTAAAGAGTTTGCACTTCCAATGATTATTTGTATATTTGCAACACGAGAACCCGCCAAGCCTCTCAACGATGCTCAAATGTGCGGGTCGTTTTTGTTATTATAGGTATATGACAACAAGAATTCCATTTCTAAAAACATATTCCACACCGCAAGAGTTAGTATAACTACTCAAGACAAGAGGTATGGAGATAGCCGATGAGGAAAAAGCCCAGCATTACCTTTCCCACATCGGTTACTATCGTTTGTCTGCCTATATGTACCCATTACTTTCTATTCCCAAGGAACAACATCTATTCAAGCAAGGAATAACATTTAGCAAGGTTATGATGTTGTATCGCTTTGACAAGAAACTGCGCCTACTCTTGTTCAATGAGATAGAGAAAATCGAAGTTGCAGTACGTTGTGCCATTGTGAACTTTGGAACAGAAATGACAGGCAATCCTTTTGGGATGACAGATGCCAATAATTTCTCCAATCCGTACAAGTTCAATCGCTCTATGCATCTTATTGAAGATGAACTGAACCATACCAAAGAGGATTTCATCAACCATTTCAAAGAAACATATACCAATCAGTATCCTCCTTCATGGATGCTGACCGAGGTATTGCCGTTTGGTGTGATCACCAATATTTACTCTAACAACAGAAATAAAAAGATAAAGAAGCGTATCGCCCAATCGTTTGGTTTACAAGTTGCACCTTTTGAGTCCTGGCTTACCATTATCACGGTAACAAGAAACTCATGTTGTCATCATGCTCGCATATGGAATCGAGTATTCTCCATCCGTGCCACCATGCCCATCAGAATGTCTCGCCCCTGGATTACCTTGTCAACAAACCCATTGAAAGTGTACTTTGACATGTGCATCATCAAGTATTTCCTTGACATCATATCTCCTTACAATGATAAGCTTGACAAAATGAACAAACTTTTCGCTACGTTCCCGGAAATAGATAAAGTAGCACTTGGTTTTCCTGTTGGTTGGGAAAATGAGCCACTATGGCAATAATAGACTAATGTGGTGACTGCTAATCACCCTATAGATTTTAAATCCAAACAAAATCCTGCATTTATTTTGCATTATCGGCGGAATAGCCGTAACTTTGCACCCGCAATGGTTCACTTCACGAAGTGATGAAAAGGGAATCAGGTGGGAAACCTGAGCAGACCCGCTGCTGTGTGCTGTCCTTCATCGAGACGAACACGATGCCACTACACATTGATGGGAAGGCGTTCGTTCTCGGGCAGCAAGCCAGAAGACCTGCCACTGCTGACAACGCGTGCATTTGCCTCGAGGACTGGGCATGAACGCACCGCACATCTTACGGACACAAACATCTATGCTGACACTACTCGTAGATTCGCTCATCACACTCTCCACCGTGGTTTGCGTGGGAGAGAAGCCGCACTATCTCACGCCATCGCAGCAACTCAAAGGCGATGAACTCAGGCACTTGTCCACCTCGTCGGTGGCAGACGCACTGAAGTATTTCTCCGGCGTGCAAATCAAGGACTATGGCGGACTGGGCGGACTGAAGACGGTCAATGTGAGGTCGCTCGGATCGCAGTACGTGGGCGTGTATCTGGACGGCATACGCATCATGAACGCACAAAACGGACAGGTTGACCTAGGACGCTACTCGCTCTCCAACATGGAGTCGGTGTCGCTCTACAACGCCAACCGCAACGCCCGGCTGCAGTCGGCATCAGAGTATGCCTCGGCTGCCACCGTCTACATGCAGACCCGACGTCCCGACCGCACCACCCTGCAGGGGGAATACGGATGCGGCTCGTTCGGACTCCAGAAGGCCAAACTCTACGCCTCGCTCAAGGACTGGCTCTTTGTCGACGCAGAATACCAGCACGCCAAGGGCAACTACAAGTTTCGCTTCCGTTCCGCATCGGAAGACACCACGGGCGTGCGCCATAACTCCGACATCAGCTTCTACCGCCTCGAGGCAGCCAGCTTCTACCGCGGACTGTCCACCCACGTGTACTACTACAACTCCGAGCGCGGACTGCCCGGACCAGTGGTGCGCCGCCTCTCCGACCAGTGGGACTCCACCGACCGGCAGTGGGACCAGAACTTCTTCATCCAGTCGAGCTACAAGCAACAGTGGCAAGACTTTGCAATGAAGGCCAACCTGAAGTATGCCTACGACTACCTGCGCTATGTGCAAGACCCGCAGACCAACGCCGCAACCATGCCTTGCCGCAACCACTATGCCCAACAGGACATCTACGGTTCGGTGGCGGCATCGTGGAACAACCAGTGGCTCTCGCTCAACGCCTCGACCGACCTGAGATGGAGCGACCTGCGCAGCAATGTCTACGGCTATGGCTATGTCTACCGGCTCGACTCCAAGAGCCTGCTCTCCGCCATACTTTCCTGGCACGGACTCGAGGCCAACATTGCCCTGCTCTACACCCACCTGGCAGACCATACCCAGGGGCAGGCCAAGCCGCTTGACAAGCTCGCGCCCATGTATCTGGCAAGCTACCGGTGGCGCAACTGGGTGGCACGCGCCTACCACAAGCGCATCTTCCGGGCACCAACGCTCAACGACCTCTACTATACGCTGGTGGGGAGCACCAGTCTGAAACCGGAATACACCTCGCAGTGGGATGCCGGAGTGGACTACCGCGACCGCCACCTTCATCTCGCCGTGGATGCCTACTACAACCGGATAGACAACAAGATTGTGGCCATCCCGATGAAAAGCCAGTTCCGCTGGTCGATGGTCAACTTCGGGAAGGTGAAGTCGCTGGGACTCTCGCTCTCGGGCGGCTACGAGACACAGTGGAAAGAATGGTCGCTCAGCGCCAATGCCAACTACACCTGTCAGCAGGACCGCGACTACTCCTCGCCCTCGGAACCGGAATACAAGCACTACGTGCCCTACTCTCCGCTCCACTCGGGGTCGCTCATCGTGGACCTGGGCTACAGGGGCTACTCTCTCTGCACGTCGGTGCTCTACACAGGCGAACGCTTCTCGCTCATCTCCAACAACACCGACGACCTGCTGCCCGACTGGTATACAGTAGACGTGAAACTCAACAAGCGTTTCCGCCTGGGCAGCCAGACGCTGCAAGCCACCATAGAGTGCAACAACCTCACCAACTCACGCCACGAAGTGGTGAAGCGCTACCCTATGCCAGGACGCAACTTCAAAGTCACCCTCAAATATGAACTATAGATACATTATATATATACTCACCGGCACACTGCTGCTTGCCGCCTGCTCCCTGGAGCCAGACGACAGCAGCGATACCACCGCACCTACACAGACCGCCGACCGGCTGCTGGTGCTCTGCGAGGGACTGTGGGGGGCCGACAATTCGAGCATCGCACTGATAGACCACGGCACACTGACCAACAAGTGGTTTCAGCAGCACAATCCCGGGCAGCATCTCGGCGACACGGGCAACGACATGCTCCTGGTGAACGACACGCTGATAGCCGTGTCGGTGAACTGGTCGAACATAATCCAGTACATCAGGCCCGACGGCACTGCCATCACCGCCACCGAAGACTTGCCCAACAACCGGTGTCTGGCCACCGACGGCGTGCGCTACCTCTACTGCACGTCGTATGCCTCGGGAGGCTATGTGGCAAAGATAGACCTGGTAACCAAGCGCATCGTCGCCACCTGCAGCGTGGGACGCGAACCTGAAGGCATAGCCTACTACGACGGCCGGCTCTACGTGTGCAACACCGGCGGCTACGCCAACCAGACAGGTACAGCCTACGAACAGACCGTGAGTGTGGTAGACGCGCAGACCATGCGCGAGCTCAAGCGCATCGACACGGGATGCACCAACCTCTATGGGCACACGGCCGTGCAGGGCCAGTTCATGTGCATCAATGCCGCCGGCGACAACGACAAGGTGAAAGGACGCTCGCTGGTGCTCAACATGGCCAACGACGAGTTCCAGGTGTTCGACTTCCCCGCCACCTACGCCTGCGGCTATGCCAACCGCTTCTATACCGTGGGCACACAGTATTCCTATGCCACAGACGAGTATGAATACTCCATCCACACCATCACGCTGCCCTCGCTACAAGCCACCGAGGGACTGGCGGGCTACGACGGAGCGCAAGCCGTGATAGAACAGATGCAGACTCCCTACGGACTCTACATATCGCCCTACTCGGGCCACCTCTACGCCACCGACGCAAGGGGCAACGTGACCAACGGCTACGTCTACGAGTTCGGCGCCGACGGCACCCAGCTCAACCGTCACCTCATCCGCGGGCTCAACCCGTCGAGGATGATGGTGCTTCCCTAAGAATCATACATATATAGTCAACAACACACATAAAAAACAAAACAACATGAAGAAACAACTACTCCTCATCGCCACAGCACTGCTCACGCTCACGGGACATGCCCGTGCCGAAGAGCTGAACGCCGTGTGCGTAAGTCTCAAATCGGGACAGACGGAATTTGTGGCTTTCAACAAGAAACCGCAAATCAAGGCCGACAGAGGCAAACTATACGTGGTGTCTGCCGACGACCAGAGCCAGCTCTTGCTGGCAGACCTCAGCCAGGTGGAGAAGATCACGGCTGCCAGCCACGACTTCACCGGCATAGCCAAGGTGACAGTGGACGGCAACTCCACCGAAGAAATCTTCGACCTCAGCGGCAAGCGCGTCAAAGAGATTGTGCCCGGCCGCATCTACATCATCAAAGTAAACGGACAAACTAAAAAAGTAAGAAAATGAAAAAGATTATACTCGCATCCCTCCTGGCAATGCCTCTGGCAGCCTCCGCACAAAGTGCCTTCACCGTAGACAACAACGGCAAGAAGTATTCCTTCCCCATCACGTCTACCATCACCGTGACCGACAACGAAATTTCAAACCTCGTGGAGGCTCCCGCCTACAAGACAGACATGAAGACCATACAGCTCTTCGGCTCTGCCACAGGCTATAAATTCAACAACATGCAACTGGTGAGCGACTACGTATGGGCAGGCAAGCTGATGCCGGCAGAAAACAAGGGATTCAAGTTCAGCGCATCTTCCAAGAACAACGGCGACCAATACTTCGGTCCTGCCAACGACGCCACCGACCTCAACGTAACCGCCTTCGGCACTGCGTCACTGGGCAGCACCAAGTTCTACAACTTCGAGAAGGGCTATGAGCAGGACTCCGTGCTCGTCATCTTCGACGAGCGCAGCGCACAGTTCACCATCTTCGGACTGAAGAAAGCCGAAGTGGACGACCCTGCCACACTCACCACACTCAACTTCGACAGCGAGAAGTGGACAGCCCTCATCGACTCTCCGGAATACGGTGGCAAACTGCTCTATGGAGCAAGCGGCAGCGGGTTCTCGGCAGACGAGACCGTGTATGAATGGACAGACGATGACACACAGCTTCATTCAAAAATCAACGAAGGCTCTTATGGCACTGCTTTTTGGAGTGGCGGCGTGGCAGTGAGCAACTATCACTGCGACATGGACAAGGGAACGTTTAATACACAACTCTCCATTCCTACAGACCTGACAGCCCACTCCGGCAGCAACTTCCTCATCGCCACAGGCTACAACGACGGAAGCACATACGGC
Organism: uncultured Prevotella sp.; assembly: GCA_905198745.1. Classification (GTDB taxonomy): domain Bacteria; phylum Bacteroidota; class Bacteroidia; order Bacteroidales; family Bacteroidaceae; genus Prevotella. Next base: position 25,349 of record CAJKDU010000022.1, read on the forward strand.
TCCGACACCCGCGCCATCATTGACTTCAAGGACGGAAAGGCAAGAAAAATCAAAGGATTGTGGGCAACGAACACAAGCTATTTCCTCAACGAACTCAACATTAGCGGAACTGCCACAGCCACAACTGACACTTACGTGGATGCCGTATTCGAAGGATTTGACAGCAACGACAAGTCTACTGGCACCGTGAAACTTCGTCTGCAGGACGGAGCTACTCCTGTTATGGAATGGAAATACGTGGACCTCTCAACGTTAGGCAAAATCAGTAAGCTGAAAATCAACTATGAGGCATCATCAGACCAATACAGCACTTACGGTCTGTCTTCTCCTGCCTACATCGCCATCGACGACATAGAAATCTACAAGTAAATGAGACTACTCTTTTCTCTTGCCACCTTCACATGCTGCATCTCGCTCCAGGCGCAGACGCAGCGCGTGGAGGTGGTTGAGTATCATCCCGCACCGGGACAGTTCGTCAACATATTGCCCGAAGGCGATGCCTCCGCCTCACACGAGGAGATGTGCCGGCGGTGTGAAGAGCAGATGGAAGACGGCAACATGGTGCACCTCGGTGCCTATGGCGGCTACATGACCGTGAAGTTCGACCACCCCGTGCAGAACAAGCGCGGCTCCGACTTCCGCATCGTGGGCAACGGACTCTACAACATAGACTATCCTCTGGGTGGAACCTTCGAACCGGGCATCGTCTACGTGGGTGTGGGCGACGACGTGAAGACCTGCAAATGGTATGAGCTGGCAGGCTCGGAATACTACACTCGCGAGGTGCACGACTTCTCCATCACCTACCGAAAGCCCACAGCCGAAAGCGGCGAACACCAGCAGCTTCACTCCACCTACGACAACTACATCGGCTGGAGCTGCAAATGGACCGACGGCAATGGTACGCAGCGCGACTCCACTGGCTATCACATGAAACTTGACTACCACCAGCAGAACTACTGGCCGCAATGGGAGAACAAGGACGAACTGACCTTCCACGGCGGCAGACTGCCCAACAATGCCAAGGATGAATCGGGCAAAGGCTCTCTGTGGATACTCTACCGATACGCCGAAGATGCCTACGGCTATGCCGACGCCTCGCTCGCCACCGACCCCTACTCCACCTTCGACCTGGACTGGGCGGTAGACGACAACGGCAATGCCGTGAGCCTGGACCACTGCGACTTCATCCGCGTTATGACGGGCGTGTTCCAGCATTGCGGGTGGATTGGCGAGACGTCAACCGAAGTGGCATCGTTCACCGACCTCCACCTCACCGACGGCTACGACGACAATCCCGTCATCATCACTCCCCGCAAGCCAACCGGCATCCGCCGCACCCCAACTCTTCTCCCCGGCGAAACGGCTCGATTCAACATCCAAGGCAAGCGCCTTGCCAAGCCCGAGCCTGGACTCAACATCATCCACATGAGCGACGGCAGCGTGAAGAAAATAATGGTGAAATAACAAAGATGCGTTAACAACCTGCAATCCGCATTGTAAAAGGAGCAGCATGTTAACGCATCTTTCTTGTAAGAGTCCATAGTTGCAGTAGCAAACAGGCTTAAGGCGAATGCCAATCCGTATTTGGAGATAAAATAGTTTATAAAGAATTTAAGATGAACTCTGTACATAAGATACAAATAAAAGGCTATTCTTTATTACAAAAACTCTTTTTACGTTAGTTTTGCGTATATTTATCGGAGTTCTTTCTTTAGCAACAGAACTTTTTGCTATATTTGCAAAACAACATGTAATGATTAGATTCAAAATCTCTCATTAGAGTTGTAAATTAACTGATCGTCGAACTTAATCTTGATTGTTATAAGAAACAGATAAATAAACCAGAATGAAATGCTAAAGGTTAGTGCAATAATAACCACTTTCCGATAATGATACTTAAAATAGAACATTGAAACTTGAGTATGAAGCATTTCTGTTCTATACTTTTTGAATATTGAGCTTTTAGCTCTTGTTCTCTTTCTATGAATACCGCCAATGTTCAACGCATGAGAACAAGCAGACTGGAGGTTCACGCTTATAGGCGTGAACTGTTCGGTGCTTGTTATGCGTGCAGGTCACTTGGCGGTAACCTATAGAAAGACAAGTTCCGACGGTTGCACGCCTTTTTTATAGAAACAAAAGCAACATGGAATTTAAGGACTTCTAAGCAATGATATTCAACTTATAACAAAAAGAACAACAAATTGAATAGATTATGCAAAAGTTACTTTTAAAAACAACAGTAGTCATTACATTGGCAACAATAGGTTTGGCTTCATGTAGTGATTCCAAAAATGCCATAGACGAAGAGTTTATTCAAACAGCGCACATTATTAACGGCAAAGTTGAAAAAGGGCCTCTTGTGCGTGGTTCTCAAATAGATATGAGAACCCTTGACAAAACACTGGTTCCTACTGGTAATTCCTATACTACAACGATTGAGAACAATACAGGTGAGTTTAATTATGGCTCATTAAAAGTGAATAGTCCATATGCAAAACTTACTGCTGATGGATATTTTTTTAATGAAGTCGATGGCTCATTGTCTAATAGTACTATTAAATTAGATGCGCTCGTAGATTTGTCTGATAACACGTCAGTCAACGTAAATGTACTAACACATCTAAAGAGCCAACGCATAAATTATCTCGTAACAAACAATGGTAAAAGTTTCAAGGAAGCTAACCAACAAGCACAAGAAGAATTGCTGTCTCTGTTTGGGTTACAAGGATACGCATCAAAAGATGCAAGTCAATTTTCGATTACTTCAGGTGATGATGCTGCAGGTGTCTTAATTGTTGTATCTTCTTTGATTCTATCTGACCGTTCTGAGGCGGAAATTGTAGAATTCCTTTCTCTTTTGAGTAATGAATTTAGTACTACCGGGACATTCTCTGATAAGACAAAAGAAAAGATAAAGGCTACTCGCAATTATCTCAATGGTAAACTTGAAGATATCGCTGACAACATAAAAGCACGTTATCAAGAATTGGGATATGATGTTAATGTTAAAGACTTGGCATATTATTTCGATTGGGATAATGACGGCATTGCTGGCAACGAATTGGAAAACACGTCCATTGTCAAGCTCAGTCAGAACAAGATAGATGTACCTGCTGAGGGCGGTGATTTTACCGTAAAAGTGGAATCGGACAAACCTTATTTTTTAGTTCCTCCATCAGAAGTGACAAGTTCTGATACAGGATTAGACGTAACTCCGGGAGAGTCTTTTACAGAGGCTTCAATCTGGAGCAGTCTTTACGAAACAGGAACTGGCACAAAACTCCCAGAAAATGAGAAAAAAACAAGCATTGAAAACAATGTCATTACAATTCATGTTGGTCCTGCCCAATCACGAAAATCAAGTACATGGTCTGTAAAGGTTTATAACGCGAGGGGTGCTGTTGCTGCTGAAATTTCTTTAACACAAGCTGGAAATCCTAATACAATAGTTAATGTCCCAAAACTGGGATCTGGTGGAATAAGTTTCATTGCTGGTACATTGGAAAAGATGCGAGATGCAATAAAAGAAGAACGTGATTTGGAAGGCAATTATGCACTTCAAGAAAACAAACGTCCATATGGTTCAAATAGTAGCAGCATTTATGAGTGCTGGAATAATTTTGGGGCAACTCTCTACTCTTGGTTATGTATTAAGGAAGCAGATGCCTCTGCTTTGAATTGTTATCAACCATTCGTAAATACGTATATTGCATTGAATTACTATCTGTTGTCTTCTCACTGGGGTGGTGTGCCATTCCGTATGGAGCGTACTCTTCCTGACAAATTTTACATACCTCGTACGAATGAAAACGATTTACTTTCGAACCTCTCTTCGCTATTGAAAGAAGCGTTGCCATATTTGAAAGAAAAGAAAAACGAATCCCTTACTGATATAAATAATGCGTTCTTCGTTTCAAGAGACGTTGCAAGGGTCATATTGGCATATGTTTATTGTAATCAAAAGAAATGGGATTCTGCCCTTCCTCTTTTGGAAGAAGTAATAAATAATGGCTATTACAGTTTGACCGAATCAAATGATACACACTACAAGAATGACTCTGAATGTATTCTTGGATTTGAACTACAAACCAGAGCTAACAATAACGAAAAGTTCTGTTATCCATGCTTAGATTACAAAGATGTAATTTTGACTACAGCAGAATGTTTATATCATACAGGCAATACAACGAAAGCCAAAGAATATATAAAATTAATCTGCAAGAAGAAAAATATATCAAATAGCGAAACTGATGTTTTGAAATCTATTGCAATGTTAAGATATAAAATGCAATCCCCGAACTATCTTGCATTCATAAGAAGAAACAATTTGGGAACATCATTTATGGGACTGAATTCAAATCAGACGTATCAGTTACTTTGGCCTATTCCCCTTGCAGAATTAAATAGTAATGGTGCCATGACGCAAAATCCAGGATATTAAAAGACTGCCAATCATTGTAACATAGGCATAGCACCTTGCAATATCTAAACAAGTTGCTATGCCTTCCTTTTTACTACGAATCGTTCACAGGTAAAAATTGAATAGAAATTCCAAGCTGGCAATGTGTTTCGGTTCGGGCGCATATCATGAATTAACAACTTGCCCATGAACACGACCAGATATCATTTAACGACATGCCCCTGCTATGCAGCATTTCACAGGAATGGTTGTGCAAGGATAGGATAAACTCTCTGAAAGGTTTCAAGACCTTGAGATTGTAACATGTTGCTAATGATACTACCATAAATACGAAAAAAATCCTAGCTGCTTGTTATGGGCAGTTAGGATTTTTCAGATTAACGAGACTGGACTTATTTAGAAATCTTCCCGTTACTTCCTACGGTATATGTCTGGGAAAGCGTATTGTTCAACGTTACTAAATAATCAGCCAGTTTGTCGGCAGCCAGGCCTTGTGGGGTAAAGCCGCCATGATCGGACGCTGTGGTAAGTTCTATTCCATTCTTGTTGAGTGTCTTGAAAGAATAGCCCTCAAGAAGGTTGAAGTTGAACTTGCCTTCCGTGGGAGCGTTGTCCTTCAGGGTGATGTTCACTGTGCGCTTGAAGGTGGCAGGGACAGAGTTGGCGTGCACGGTCTTGTTCCACTTGTTGGATGTGACCTGCTCGGTCTGGCTATTGCCGTTGCCGTCTGTATAGGTAACCGACACATTGCAGAGGGTAAGGAACTGGCTGTCGAACTCCATTTCATAGGTAAAGTCCACACTGGCCACCTTATCATCTACGGGAGGATTATGATCGGGACCGTCGTCACCGCCACATGCTGAAAGTACAACACTCATTGCCGTCATACAAAGCAATGCAAAAAAGCCAAGGATAAAATTTCTTTTTCTCATGATAAATGTGTGTAAATAGTTATGAATAATCATGCAACGCCTGCTGACGTTTACCTGTATCAAAAGCAAAAGTATCGACAAAACGTAAAATAACGCCAAGAAAAAACACTGCCAGCCACACAAATGCCGTAACGACGACAGAAAGACAAGAGTAAACAAAGGAATTCCGATAATGGAAGTGGTGTCCGATTACGCGCGCGTGCATAAAGTTTTCAAAACACCAGCACTATATCTATCACTTACGGGGTATTTCTGAATGTAAGTCACTAACATTCAGCATATTAACAGGAGTGATAGATGCCTAAAATCTATCACTATCCATCACTTAACACAACAAAGCCCTCACTCCTACGTAAGAAGTGAGGGCTCGCATATCATGTTAAACCTATCTTGTTACTTGCTTGTGGGAACAAGCTTGATAAGATAGAGGTTTCCTGCGTCTTGCTTGGCAATGGAGTGAGAACCGGCAGCCAGTTTCACGGTAAGTGTCTTGGCATTCAAGTCAATGGTTGCCCCTGCGTCCATAGCCTTCTGTCCATCAATCTTGGCAGTGCACTTAGTAGCACCGGGAGCGCCAAAATAGAGTGTCATGTTCATTTCCTGTGTAGTGGTGAAAGTGATGGAGGTAGCAGATTCCATCTTGAGACAATCTGCATAAGCAGTTCCGTCTACAGTAATGGTTTCTCTGTCAGACTTGGCATAGCAGTTGCCTGTCACGGTGAATGCAGAATTGCTTGCGCTTGCCACATTATTTTCACCTCTAACGAAACTGCAAACTACTGTACCCTCTACAGAAGGTGTGTCGGGTGTAGGAGTCGGGTCTACGGGATCTGGTGTAGGAGTCGGGTCTACGGGGTCGGGTGTAGGAGTCGGGTCTACGGCTGCACTTTCATCACCAAAGATACCCACGAGAGAGGTCTTGTAGTTTGAGAGGATAGCGTCAAGACCTGCACAGCGGCCATAGTCGGCATCGTCCTTGGCATTGTCGAAGGTGTACTGGATGTCGCCTTGGTTCAGACGGCCAGCGCCATAGAAACCTGTCACGATGGCAGGAATATCGGCTGCGGCATCAGGAGTGTATTCATACATCTTGCTTGCGTCGGTATCAAAGTTGTTGTAGCTTGTGCCACCAACCTTTGCCACTACGCTTGAAGGAACGGTTTCATTGCGGTCTGCAACCTCGTAAGCATCGAAGCTTGTGTTGTTCTGTGCCCACGTGATATAGCTGAAGTTCTTGCTCTTTTCAGCAAACACATTACCGAAGGCCTTGAGCACTCCACCCTTTTCACTAGAGAATGTGCCTTCACCTTTAGCGTCTGTACCCTGAAGAGAAATCAGCATAGGCTTGTTGGTGTTGCGGAAGTAGTTGGATTCCACGAATACACTTGCACCACAGGTAACGCCAACACCATACTTGGACACACCGTCATAGTAGTTGTTCCATACGTGAACTGTAGATGTGCGCACGCGAGGATGACGAGAGTCGGAGTGGTCGAACCAGTTGTGGTGGTAGCAGATAAGATTTGACTCACTTTCGCTCTTCATACCGCAGAGGTTAGACTTGCCCGTATCATGATAGTGGTTATAGGCGAAGGTGCAGAACGAAGCACAGTCCTTAGAATCGAGAGAGCCGTCGCCCTTGCCGTGGTCACCGCCACCCTGTTCACCATAGAAGTAGTCACAATTGTGAACCCAGATGTGCTGTGTACCCTTGATTTCCATATTGTCATCGCTGGAACCTTGAAAGAAGAAAGCCATATTGCGAACCTCAACGTTGGTACCGTTAATAATACCGAAGCCAAAGCCATTGAAACAAGCATCGTCACCGATACCTTCCACAGTAACGTTCATCACTGTTTCCTCATTGTTTCCTTTCAGTAAGAGGCCCTTCTGGTCTGACAGGCGCTGGGATGTTGAAGCGTCGGCGGCCTTGATTTCACCAATAAAGCGAACAGCGAGCGGTGTATTGTCGTAGCCCTTTTGCTTGGCTGCGAAAATACTTCCGATACCTACATACTCTTGAACGCCACCTTTGTTGTCCTTGGCAAGTGTGCACTTCACGGTGTTGAATGTGTTCTTGGTGACATAGAGCACCTTGGCACCAGCCTTGAGTGTACCGTCGTTCATATAAGCACCTACGCCATCGGAAACGCCCTTGTGGGCAAAGCCCTGACGATCGTAGTTCTTCACGTTGAGGTTTGCAGCCTCACCTGTTGCTGCCATTTCGTTGCCGTTGGCATCAACAGCAACTACCTTGAGAGAATAGTTGCCTGCCTTCAAACCCACCACGTCGGCACGGCCATAAGTGCCGTAGTTGCGAACCAACTGCTGGTCAATCTTGATGTAGTCGGCATACTGGCCGCCCTTCACGTACACATTGTAGCTCTTGGCATCGCTCACAAGTGTCCACTTGGCATAGAGGCTCTCCTGCCATCCCTTGCTTTCGGTAATCTTGATGCCGTTCTCGGTCACCTCACCGCTCTCGCCACGCTCAGCAGCCTTGGCAAAGCTGATTTCCTTCACAGTGGCAGCATACTCGTCGTTGGCAGAACCATTGGCAGGAGTGATAATGGTGTTGTCGCCCACAAAAGCCACGTTCTTCACATCCTCCGTATTGTAATACTTGATGGAGTTGCTGTTGGTGGTTACGAACATCTGGTTCTTGTTGGTGTTGCGCTGCACGGCATTGTTCACCTTGTTGTTGTCGTCCGGATTCACAGGCTCTGGAGTCACGTTGTTGGGATCAACAGCCGAAATGCTGTAGACAAGCAAGCCGCCATCAGTGGTCGTCAGAGTCACATCGCCGGTTTCCGTAACAACACCCGTACAGGTCTGCTGAGAGGTAGACTGTGTACCGAATCCTGTCGTCTCGCTCAGGTTGTCGGCATAGAGCGCACGCTTTGTCATGTTGTTGGCCGACTGGCAAACTACTGTTACCTTCCAGCCCTTCTGCACATTGGGAATGACACACTTCAAACCCGTAGCATTGAACTCCACGTATTCCTTGCCATAGTTCAGGCGGATCTTTCCTCCGTCGTTGGCAGAACCGGCACCAAACGTGAAGAGCAGTCCCTTTGTAATGTTCAGTTCCACCCCATTGGCTGTCAAGGCAGCGTTGGTCAAAGCCGTAAAGTGGCTATAACGAGTCTTGGTGGCATCGTTATACCAGTTGGCGGCATCTGCCTGGATGGCTGCCTCGTCGGCATCATTCAAGAAGGGATCACGTTCGTTGAACGCCCATGTCTGTGCGCTTGCCATCATCGGGAAGCACAACAGCAGGGTGAGAAGTGTGAATAATGAGTTGATTTTCTTCATAACTTAAATCCTCCTTTACTTTTTCATGAATTTGATAACCTGATTGCCCACGCGCACCATGTACACGCCGCTGTTCAGACTGTTCACGTCGAGCACGGTGTCGCCCTCGGCAGCCTTGGCACGAGCCTGCACACGGCCGGCGGTGTCGAACACCTGGATGAGTGCGCCAGCCTTGAGACCGCTCAGATGGAGCTGGCCGTCGACGATGCCGGTGAAGTTGAACACGCTCACTGTCTTGATTCCGGTAGTGGAGTAAGCAAAGGAGATTTTCACTTGTTCGATGGGGGAAGTCTCTGTGCTGTTGTCGGAATACCTGACAACGGCATTGTCGCCCTCGAACGAGATGCTTGCCACGGTCTTTCCCGTCACGGACTGTCCGTTCACGGTAATTGTCTGTGTGGCATCAGCCCATGCACCCAAAGCCATTGAGCACAAGAGGCATGCAGTCATTACGATTTTTTTCATTACTAATATAAGTTATTAAGTTAGGTCTATTCAAACCTTATTGAAACTTTTAGGGTTTCACTTGTTCTGTTGTTTTGACGATATGCTCTCCGCAGACCTGTTATTGGGTTATTCACTGCAAAATTACAGCATTTCCCTTTTTATCTGAACTTTTTGCCCTATAATTGTCACGCAAACGTTTGCGCAAAAAGATAAAAACCGGGGCATCCCACCCCTGTGTGGGAAAAAACAAGTAACTTTGCACCGCAAAAACGACGCATATATAATAATGTACAACAAAGAAATTGAATCTTATCTCGCCCGCACGGGCTTTGACACATTCGACCCACAAGCCGTGATGTTCGACATGGACGGCGTGCTCTACAACTCCATGCCCAACCATGCCTACAGCTGGAAACACTCCATGGAAACCTTCGGCATACACATGACCGAAGCCGATGCCTATACATATGAGGGCATGCGCGGCGTGGAAACCATCAAACTGCTCATGCGGCAGCAGAAACACGTGGAGGTGAACGACGAGGAGGCACAGCGCATGTACGACGAAAAGTCACGCGTGTTCTCCACACGACCCAGAGCCCACATGATGGAGGGCGTGAAGGAACTGATGCAGAAGATGAAGCGGCAGGGGCTCACCATCGTGGTGGTGACGGGCAGCGGACAGCACTCGCTGCTCGAGAAGCTTGCCCACGACTTTGAAGGACTGGTGTCGCCCGAGCGCATCGTGTCGAGCTTCGACGTGGAACACGGCAAGCCCAATCCCGAACCTTACCTCAAGGGACTCGCCAAGGCTGGCGTGAAGCCCTGGCAAGCCGTGGTGGTGGAGAATGCACCGCTCGGCGTACGTGCCGGAGTGGCTGCCGGCGTGTTCACCATCGGCGTGAACACCGGGCCGCTGCCCAACGAGGCGCTGATCCGCGAGGGGGCCTCTATCGTGTTCGACAGCATGCCCGACCTGCGCGACCACTGGGAAGAAATACACAATATATAAACCTTATCCAAAATTCCGTAACTGCCGAGGTGGTCATGATGAGTAACTTTGCACCCGCAAACCAAGATTAAGAACAAAAAGACAATGAACACAAAGACTACACTCACCACCCTTGCCCTCGCACTTGCCGCCCACGGAGCCGTGCTGGCACAGGAAGACACCACCACCGTGAAGGGACAGCGGCTCGACGGCGTGACCGTGACCTCCGGGTCGACCACACGCCGCATGGCAGGCGCTGTGAACGGCACTGTCATCACCCGCCAGGAGCTCTTCAAGGCGGCCTGCTGCAACCTGGGCGAGAGTTTCGTGACCAACCCTTCCGTTGACGTGAACTACAGCGATGCCACCACGGGTGCCAAGCAAATCAAACTGCTCGGGCTGAGCGGCACCTATGTGCAGATGCTTAACGAAAACCTGCCTGCTTTCCGCGGTGCGGCACTGCCCTACGCACTGGGCTACGTGCCGGGCACATGGATGCAGAGCATACAGGTGTCGAAGGGCAACGCCTCGGTGAAGAACGGCTACGAAGCCATCACCGGACAACTCAATGTGGAGTATCTCAAGCCCGAGGCTGAACAGGCCGTCGACGTGAATCTCTACGGCAACACCAAGGCCAAGTTTGAGGCCAACGCTGATGCCAACCTGCATCTCGACCAGCGGCTCTCCACCAACCTGCTGCTGCACTTCGAGAACTCGTGGGGACACCACGACCAGAACAACGACGGATTCATCGACATGCCGCGCGTGCGGCAATACAACCTGTCGAACCGATGGGTGTGGAAGGGCGACCGCTACATCTTCCACGGCGGACTGAGCCTGGTCAATGAGAACCGCACCAGCGGACAGACCGCCCACAGCCACAGCATGGAGGGCGAACCTTACCGCATCGGCATACGCACCAACCGCTATGAGGGCTATATGAAGCATGCCTTCGTGCTCGACCCCGACCACGGCGGCAACCTTGCCCTGATGGGCAACGTGTCCATGCACGAGCAGGATGCCAACTACGGGCACAAACTTTATGGCGTGAACGAGAAAAATGCCTACGCCCAACTGATGTACGAGACAAACTTCACCCCCGAACACAATCTCTCGGCCGGCATAAGCGTGAACTACGACTACCTGGGCCAGCGACTCAACCTCGCCGGCAACAACGAGCGCATCAACGAGCGCGAGACCACGCCGGGTGCCTATGCACAGTACACGCTCAACCTGCAGCAGCGGCTGGTGGCCATGGCTGGCATACGCGTGGACCACAGCAGCCTCTACGGCACCTTCGTCACTCCGCGCATGCACATCAAGTGGATGCCAAGCAACCTTCTCAGTCTGCGCCTTTCGGCAGGCAAGGGCTACCGCACCGTACATCCGCTGGCAGAAATGAACTATCTGCTTGCCTCGGGCCGCACACTTGTCATCGACGACATGGAACAGGAAGCGGCATGGAACTACGGCGTGAGTGCGGGATTCAACATTCCGCTCTTCGGCAAGACGCTGAAACTGAACGCTGAATACTACCACACCCGCTTCTCCCGTCAAGCCGTGGTGGACTACGACACCGACCCGCACGTGCTCCACATTGCCAACCTGCAGGGCAAGTCATACAGCAACACCGTGCAGGTGGACGCCACCTACCCCATCCTGCGCACCATCTCGCTCACTGCCGCATGGCGACTGAACGACGTGAAGACCACCTACGGAGGCAAGCTGATGGAAAAACCGCTGCAAAGCAAGTACAAGGGTCTGGTGAGCCTGAGCTACAAGAGTCCGCTCGAACTGTGGAAATTCGACGTGACGCTGCAACTCAACGGCGGCGGCCGCATGACGCAGAGCTACACGCTCGCCGACGGCACCGCCTCATGGGAGCCACGCTTCCATGCCTACGAACAACTCACCGCCCAGCTCACCCGCGAGTTCCGCCACGTGTCGCTCTATGTGGGCGGCGAGAACCTCACCGGCTTCCGCCAGAAACGCACCATCATCGGCAGCGACAACCCCTGGGGTGCCGACTTCGAACCTACCATGGTGTGGGGACCCGTGGAGGGTGCCATGGGCTACGTGGGAGTGAGAATACATTTATAGACAACATCTAACAACATACAGACATGAAACAAAGAATCGCAACAATCGCCATGACACTGATGGTGGCCATGGCAGCCTCAGCCAAAGACATCAAGACAGCCATCTTCACCACCACTCCGCAGATGCACTGCGAGAACTGCGAGAAGAAAATCAAGATGGGACTGCGCTTCGAGAAAGGCATCAAGAGCATCGACACCAGTGTGGAGAAGCAGACCGTCACCATCAAGTATGACGCCAAGAAGACTTCCACCGACAAGATTTCAGAGGCTTTCGGCAAAATCGGCTACAACGTGCGCCTGCTCAAGAAGGGCGAAAGCGTGAAGCTCAACACCAACGAGCCTTGCAAGAACATGTAGGCCCCAAAGGAGACCTAAGACCAAAACGGGCGGCACCACAACAGTCTATGTGGTGTCGCCCGTTTTGGTTCCCGGTTTGTTTTGAATGGTGTAAATCACATACCCCCAATCAGACTGTCATTTACGGACAGACAATCATTGCATTGAAACTATTTCCGAAAACAATTTAGAAAGCCTGCTGCCCACAGCCTCGGGCGACGACATCTCCGCCACGTGCTGCGACATCTGCCGTGAATCACCGTCGGCAGGCGACAGCGCCACCTGTTCCATCATGCCGGCAAGCGCCTCCACATCGTCGACAGGCACCACATGGCAGCCTGTTATGCGCATGGCTTGCGGCGCCACCTCGGTGGTAATGACGGGGATGCCGGTGCTCATGGCCTCCAGCAATACCAGGGGCTGCGCCTCGCTGCGCGAGGCAAGCACCAGGCAGTCGCTCTGATAGAGGATGTCGCGCACCCGCTGCTTGTCCACCAGTCCGTACATCTTCACCCTGTCTTCCAGCTTTAGTGCCTTCACCATGGCAGCCAGGCGCGGCGAGTCGGTGTAGGTGCCGGCTATGGCCAGACAGGCATCCACGCGCCGCTGTTCCACCAACGTGCGGAATGCCTTGAGCAGCACGTCGTAGCCCTTGAGGGGAATGAACATGGCCAGACAGCAGAACCGCATGGGGCGTCCGCCTTTAGGCTCGCGCTCGCGATAGGCAAAGAAGCGGGTGTCGATGGTGTTGGATATGGCAGTATGCCGATAGTCGGTGCCGAAATAGGGCGCAATGTCCGCCACCAGTTCTTCCGACACCGCCACCACCCTTGCCGCCTCACGGTAGGCGTCTTTCAGCAAAGGTATCTGCCAAGCGTCCGTGCGCCCGTGCAGTTCGGTGTCGAACACCTGGTGAGAAAGGTGCTCCGTGATGACATAGGGCACGCCGTAGCGCCGGGAAAGTGCCTGAGCCGCACAGCCTGCCCACTTGGCACAGTGGGCATGGATGATGTCGGGTACGCCGTGGGCTGCCACATAGCGGGCTGCCATCTGTTCCACGGCACTCACCCAACGCTTCATGTTGCGGTGCTTGCAGAGAGGCCAGCCACGCAACTGACGGTAGTAGACCTCGATGCCGTCCATCTGCCGTTTTTCCACATGAGTGGCTGCGGTCACAAACTGCCACCGGCTGATAGTCACGCCAAGTTGCACGCACGCCACGATGCGCACCGTGTGCCCCTGGGCAGCCAAGGCCTTGCTCTGATCCAGGCAGAACCATCCGCCGTAGGGCGGAAAGAAAGAGGGAATCTCAAGAATATGCACGATAGATGTTTACTGAAATTGTGTTCGGAGAAAAGGAGTGTACATAACCATGAAGGACCAAAAAAGAGGATGACCGCGCTTGAACAACAGGCGCACGTCATCCTCCATATATCATTCTATAAGTGTAAGCGAAAGGTTCACTTCCTGCACATGTCCACGAAATACTCGTGCACACGCGTATCGTCGTTCAGTTCGGGATGGAAAGCGGTGACGAGCTGATTGCCCTCGCGCGCTGCCACGATGTGGCCGTCGACCACAGCCAGTGCCTCGGCCTCACCGCTCACGCCTGCAATATAGGGCGCACGGATGAAGGTCATGGGCACGTCTTCGCCAATGCCCTTCACGGGAGCCTCGGTGTAGAAACTGCCCAGCTGTCGTCCGTAGGCATTGCGGCACACGCGGGTGTGCATGGTGGACAGGCGCTCAAAGGTTTCTCCCTCCACATCGGCAGAAAGGAGAATCAGTCCGGCACAAGTGCCGAACACCGGCATGCCGCCGGCAATGGCCTTGCGTATGGGCTCAAGCAGTCCCAGTTCGCGCAGCAGTTTGGCCTGCGTGGTGCTCTCGCCACCGGGGATGACAAGCCCGTCCTTGGGCTGGTCCCAATCGGCAAGCTGGCGCACCTCGAAGGTCTCCACGCCGAGTCGCTGGAGCATGTGTTCATGCTCGATGAAGGCTCCCTGAAGAGCCAAAACAGCTATTCTCATCTTGATTATTTTCCTCTCTCAGCCATGAGGAGCTGAATTTCGCTCTCGTTGATACCCACCATAGCCTCGCCGAGGTCTTCGGAGAGTTCGGCAAGCATCTTGGCATCGTTGTAGTTGGTCACGGCCTTCACGATGGCAGCGGCACGCTTGGCGGGATTACCGCTCTTGAAGATGCCGGAGCCGACGAACACGCCCTCGGCACCGAGCTGCATCATCAGTGCGGCATCGGCAGGGGTAGCCACACCGCCGGCAGCGAAGTTCACCACGGGCAGCTTGCCGTTCTCGTGCACATATTTCACGAGGTCGTAGGGAGCCTGGAGCTGCTTGGCAGCCTCGAAAAGCTCGTCCTCGCTCATGGAAACGAGACGCTTGATTTCGCTCTGCATCATGCGCATGTGGGTCACGGCCTGCACCACGTCGCCCGTACCGGGTTCGCCCTTGGTGCGAATCATCGTGGCACCCTCGGCAATGCGGCGGAGCGCCTCGCCCAGGTTCTTGGCACCGCACACGAAAGGCACGTCAAACTTGGTCTTGTCGATGTGGTACACGTTGTCTGCCGGCGAAAGCACCTCGCTCTCGTCGATATAGTCGATTTCGATGGCCTGGAGAATCTGTGCCTCGGCGAAATGACCGATGCGGCACTTGGCCATCACGGGGATAGAAACAGCTTCCTGAATGCCCTTGATCATCTTAGGGTCGCTCATGCGCGACACACCGCCTGCCGCACGGATATCGGCAGGAATACGTTCCAAAGCCATGACGGCGCAAGCGCCTGCCGCCTCGGCAATCTTTGCCTGTTCTGGAGTTGTCACGTCCATAATCACACCGCCCTTGAGCATCTGTGCCAAGTTGCGGTTGAGGGTTTGTCTGTCTTCTTTCATTTTCTCATTCATTATTACTTGAAACTTGTATTTTTGTAGCCAATGGGAAGCAAAACGTAGCTTTCCGAGTGCAAAGGAACAAAAAAACAATGAAATAACGAAATAAAACACATGCTTTGTTGCAAATAAGTGAAAAAAGTAATCGCCAACGGCACATGAGCGAATAGCTAACGGCACTCTTAGGAAGGCTTAATGGCATACTTACGACTCGTTAATGGCATACTTACGGAGTCTTACTCGTATACTTAGGAGATCTTACTCGCATACTTAGGAGACCTTACTCGTATACTTACGGATGTGCCCACAACAGAGGACGGACTTTGGGCACTTTGTTGACAAGCCGAGGACGTGCTTTCAAATAGGCGTAGGAAGAACGGGAATTTAACCCAAGTTTGACAGTATGAAGATTTTTCGTTATTTTTCGTCGTAAGTAAATGATACTCACTGACGCCAATAGAAAAACAAATTGACTGTGTAAAACTTGGGTTAATTGTTTTTTACAACCCACTCTCCATCGCTTTTTCTTCCCTTATGCTCCAATATTCCCATTTCTTTAAGACTTTTGACAATTTTGTAAACAGAAGTACGTCCAATGCCTATCGCTTTTCCTATCTGTTCCATTGTTAACGAAGGATTCTTCTTTACGGTTCATCCCCGAATAGCGTTGGTATCCCTCCTTGATATTATAATAAAAGCTGCC
>CAJKDU010000023.1 GCA_905198745.1 uncultured Prevotella sp.
GATTAAATATCAAATATATAACTATAGTTAAGCGATTAATATCGCATCACTAGTAGTTCCCATTTACAAATGAGATTACAAAGATACGAATTATTTCGCACTCACCCAAGAAAACACAAAAAATCCCGCTCAATTCCTTATGGAACTGTCGGGATTTATATTTGATTTGCTTTACAGTAGCTAATTATTCTGCTGTTGGAGCTTCCTCTTCAGCCTTGGGAGCCTCTGCGGGAGCCTCAACGGGAGCTTCAGCCACTTCCTCTGCGGGAGCGTTTTCAGCTACAACCTTCACAGGCACCTCAACCTCAACTTCCTTGTGGAAGTGAACGGTAGCAACATAGTCGCCTACCTTCTTGATGTCGTGCATAGTGATAATCTTGCGGTCGATATCGAAGCCCTTAGCCTTGAGTTCCTCTGCAACGGTAGCTGCTGTTACAGAACCGTAGGTAACGCCTGTTGCGCTCACCTTGGCAGAGATTACGAGAGCTACATTCTTCAATGCTTCACCCTTCTTCTCAGCCTCAGCCTTGAGAGCTGCGAGCTTGTGTGCCTGCTGCTTGAGGTTTTCTGCGAGGACCTTCTTGGCAGACTCTGAAGCGATAACGCCCTTACCTGTAGGGATGAGGTAGTTACGGCCATAGCCAGCCTTTACGTTCACAATATCGTTCTTATATCCGAGACCGATAATATCTTCTTTCAGTATAATTTCCATTCTGCTGTCCTCCGAATTATTTCATCAAGTCTGTTACATAAGGAAGAAGAGCGATCTGGCGAGCACGCTTAACAGCCTGTGCCACACGACGCTGATACTTCAAAGAGGTTCCTGTGATGCGGCGGGGAAGAATCTTACCCTGCTCGTTCAAGAACTTCTTAAGGAACTCGGGATCCTTATAGTCGATGTACTTGATGCCGCTCTTCTTGAAACGACAATACTTTTTCTTCTTTGTGTCCACTGATGGTGGAGTCAAATATCTGATTTCTGAATCTTGTGCTGCCATGATTTAAGCCTCCTCTTTTTTACCAAGTTTGTTTCTTCTCTTCTCTGCGTACTGTGCAGCGTACTTGTCGAGCTTCACAGTCATGAAACGGATTACCTTCTCATCGCGACGGTAACCCACTTCGAGAGTGTTGACTACTGATGGTTCTGCCTTGAACTCAACCAAGCAATAGAAGCCTGTTGATTTCTTCTCGATAGCATAAGCCATCTTCTTAAGACCCCAGGCCTCCTCATTCAGAATTTCTGCACCGTTGTCGGTGAGAAGCTTTGTGAATTTAGCGACCGTTTCCTTCATCTGTTCATCAGACAAAACGGGAGTTAAAATGAAAACGGTTTCGTATTGATTCATACTACTTTAAATTGTTAAATGTTTAATATTTTGCAAAATGCGGGTGCAAAGTTACGCTTTTTATTTCATACTACAAAACATTTTTAGTACTTTTGCACAATAATTTATTTGCACATGAAGAAATACATTGGTCATGCCGGCATCTTTTCAGTATGCCTTGGGGTGGTTGTTTTGGCGGTGAGTTTCATGACGAAACTCACCAGCCATAATTGGATAAGCTTTTTGTCTCTTGTATTAATAATAGGTGGAAGCGTCTTTCACTTCCGCCAAATCAAGCGAAAAAGCAAGTATTAGTCTTTATAATCTACCTTGATGACAATGACGCGGATGCTTTGGTCGTTGGTGTCATTGTTCACCTTGGCGATATGCCAGTCGCCAGGGAAGAAGATGAAGAAGCGGTCGGGCGCACTGTCCACGAACTTGGCTTTCTTCACGTCGTAGGCATAATGAATCACGTCGGGGCGGTATTTTGTGTTGGCCTTGCTGGTGTAGTGGTCGATAAGCCCGAAGCGCTCCACGCCTTTCACGCAATACTGGAAGTCTATGTGATGGAAGTGGCTCTCCGAGCGGCGCTTTTCCAACTGTCCATTCTCGCTGTCCTCCACACTCACCGTGAGTGAGGTGCCCTCAATGGGGTGCTTGCCCTTGGGAATGTTGAGCAAGTCGGCCTTGGACAGCCAGGCAAACAGAGCCTTCCATTGTTCGGGATTCTTTTTGTACTGCAGGTAGAAATCCACTGCATTCACGGTTTTGTCTGGCATGGCTGCCGTGAATCCGTTGCGCCACACCCCACTCTTCATCCACTTGTTAGCCTCAGCCACAAGTTTCTTGTCGCCATAATAGCGTGTGTAGTAGCCCTTTGCAAAAAGGGTTACAGACAGCAACATCATGGCCATTGAAAGGAATAGTTTCTTCATAAGTCTTGTTGTTTTATCTGTTTTTATGTTTTAGATACCACTGATGTATCACAAAGTGATAGAACGCCAATGCCACCGTCACCAATGCCAATCCGGAGAGAAGCAGCACGCGAGGTTGCTTCCACAGCACGGCATAGCCCACGAAAAGTCCCAGTGCCATGCCCAGTTCCCAGCACAGGAAGAAGGTGCTCTGCGAGGTGCCTCGCTGACAATGATCGCTCAGCTTGATGAAAAAAAGCAGGAATCTGGAGCCGATCATGCCCACGCCAAAGCCTACCAAGACGGGCGAAAGATAGTCTACCGCCGCCGTGCCCTGCGTGATCATGAGGATGAGCGCAGCGGCAAGGCTCAACATGCCGCAAATGGCTTCGCTCTTGAGTTCGGCATTGACAAACACAAACTTTTGGGCGACGAGTGCCAGGAGGAATCCTGCCATCATCATAGCGTAGAACCGCTCGGTCCATTCCACAGACATAATCATGCCGAAAAGCACGGAAACCATCAGCAGATTGAGAAACATGGGCCATGCCTGCGGCAGGAAAAAACGGTCGAGGCTTACCAGTTTCATTGTGTCTTCAGGTGCCTTGAAGGGAAAGTTCACCATTCTTATCAAAACGATTGACAGGAAGGCAGTTGCCATGGAAAGCAACAGCACACTGTCGAAGTCGCTCGCACGATATACGACCAGGCTCAGCATGGGACCGAGAGACAGGGCGAAACGGCGGAACCACGAGGCCACATAGTTGGCTTCCGTGCGCTGGAACGATTCACATTGGTCGATGACGAGCGTGCTGGCAAGCACCATATCGGCCAAGCCGAAAGTGGCTCCAACGAGCAGCCTCACGGCCCAGACCATCCACATCTCGCACGCCACGAAATCGGTGTTGCGCAGGAGCCACAGCACGGCCGTGCATGCCATCATTGCCGCCACCGACCAGATACAGACTCTGTTGCGGCGGAAACGCTGGATTAGATAGGAGCAGAAACCGCCCAACAGGAATACGCCGACACCATAAATGCCCATTGCCACACCTGTGGCTAATGGAGACTGATGGAGATCGCCCATAATCCACATGGGGAGAATGGGGATGAGCATATAGACGGACATGGAGAGCAGCATGTTGGACAGGACGAGCATCCAAAATCCGCGATGCCACAGGTTCATGTGTATGGGGGTATTCTGCGTGTACATGTTGCTTTGATATTTTAGTAAGACTCCTGTTCGTTGGGGAAGTCGGAACTCTTCACGTCCGCCACATACTGCCCGATGGCATCGGTCATGATGGTGTTGAGATCAGCATAGCGGCGAAGGAACTTGGGCTTGAAGCCAGCGTTCTTGCCAAGCATATCGTCGACGACGAGCACCTGACCGTCGCATTGCCCTCCAGCACCAATGCCTATGGTCGGGCAACTAATGCTCTCGGTCACCTTGGCGGCAAGCGCTGCAGGAATTTTTTCCAGCACCACGGCGCACACACCGGCAGCATCAAGCGCCTTGGCATCAGCCATGAGCTTGTCGGCCTCAGCCTCGCTCTTGGCACGAAGGCCATAGCCTCCAAACTTGTGAATGCTTTGCGGGGTGAGTCCCAGATGGCCCACCACGGGAATACCTGCGTCGACAAGTCCCTTCACGGCATCGGCTATTTCCTCGCCGCCTTCGAGTTTCAAGGCATCTGCCCCACCCTCTTTCATCATGCGCACGGCGTTGCGGAGAGCGTCTTCGCGCGAAATCTGGTAACTGCCGAAAGGCATGTCGCACACCACAAAGGCGCGGTTGACAGCCCGCACCACCGAGCGGCAATGATAAATCATCTCGTCCACGGTGATGGGCACCGTAGTAGCGTTGCCCGCCATCACGTTGGAGGCAGAATCACCGATGAGAATAGCGTCGACTCCAGCCTTGTCCACAATGCCGGCAGTGGTGAAGTCGTAAGATGTGAGCATCGAGATTTTCTCGTGCTTCTGTTTCATTTCCATAAGTCGGCACGCCGTTACCTTGCGCGTGTCGCTCACTAAATAACCTGCCATTTCTATTTCTTTTATTTTATTTGTTTACCTTTTCCATCATTTCAGACACACTCTCGAAGGTCATGCCGCGGAAGTCGCTGACCACCACATCGGCATAAGGCCGAATGGAATCTGCCGGATTGGTTGTGGCAAGTCCCACCACGAACATGCCGGCTGCCTGCCCCGACTTGAGTCCGTTAAAGCTATCTTCAAACACTACGCACTCATCTTTCTGCATGCCAAAGCGTTGCGCACCCTTTAGATAGCAGTCTGGATCAGGCTTACTGCGTTCAAAGTCTTCGGCTGTAAGGATGGCGTCAAAGAGTTGGTCCATCTGTCCGTGCTTGCGATAGACCGCCTGCATCTTCATCCGGTTGCTGCTGGTCACCACAGCCGTCTTCACGCCATGACGGCGAAGGTCGGCCACGAAGGATTCAAAGCCGGGAATAAAGGGAAAATCCATGGTCTGTTCAAACGCGTCGAGACCACGGGTTATGGCATTTTGCTTGTCTTTGTCATCCTTGAAATATCCGTCGTAAATCTGCACGAGTGTCTGTCCCTTGATTTTCTGTTCAAGTCCTTCTGTTTCGGGATAATACTTGCGGAACACGCCGCCCCAAAACACGGAGTACTGCGATTCGGTGTCGAAGACAACGCCGTCGAGGTCAAACAGAGCGCATTTCAGTGTGTTTTTATTGTTGTTCATACCTGTTTTTGTGTAATATCGGGTGCAAAATTAGATAAAAATCCCGAATTACAGACCTTTTACCGCAAAAAACAAATGTTCGGGGCATGCAGCAGCCACCATGTCAATGGGCACACAGACCTGAACGACAGTGGTTTTGCTTGTTACCGGATGGCATTTCACGCTGAATGAGTTTGTTTTCCCCAGCCTTGCCGAAAACTTGCTTGACACACCCTGACAGGCAACACAAAATGTAGAGAAAACCACAAAGAAAACACGTTCGAACAAGTTTAACAACCCCAAAAGCACGCCTTTGGAAAGACAAACCCCTGCAGAAACATACGGAAAGAGATGCTTGTTCATCCGTTAGTGTGCCATTAAGTATACGTTACTCTGCCATTAAGTATACGCTACTCTGCCATTAAGTATACGCTACTCTGCCATTAAGCACACCCCAATTCGGGACAAGAATGTTTGGTAAAAGCCATCCGGGAAC
The DNA here is from genome assembly GCA_905198745.1 of uncultured Prevotella sp. Lineage (GTDB taxonomy): Bacteria > Bacteroidota > Bacteroidia > Bacteroidales > Bacteroidaceae > Prevotella. The sequence goes on from CAJKDU010000023.1 coordinate 5,452, forward strand.
CTAAAAAAACAAAATTATCCGACATTTATTTTGTCATTACTTTTGTTTGCAGTAACTTTGCACGACATTATTAATAATAAAAGAGAACCCATTTATGAAGAAGTTTCTGGCATACGCCTTTACGGCTCTCACAGCCATGGCCATGACCTGTGCCTGCGGAGGCACCAAACAGGGCAATGGCAAAGGGGCCGACTCACTGACTTTCGACAGCATAAAAGTTGACACACTCGCCACCCTGACCGACAAGGAAGACAGTCCGGTGTGCAGCATGAAAATATCCTTTGCCTTTGCCAAAGGCACCAACACGGCATCCATCAACCAGACGATCCTCAAAAGCGGAGTGCTTGCCACCGACTTTCTCGGCGGCATGGACAATGCCACAGACATGAAAGCTGTGGTCGACACGTTCGTCACACGCTTCATCCGCGATTACCGACAGACCAACACCCCTCTCTACAGTGCCGACCGCGACTCCCACTCGCTCTGCGCCGAATACGACGTGACAAGCCATGTCAGCGAGGGCCGCAAGGGCATCATGGTCTACGACGCTGAAATATACCAGTATGCAGGAGGGGCACACGGACAGTTGCAAACAGTGGTGTGCAACATCGACGTGCAGCAAAAGCGAGTGCTCACCCTGAAGGACATACTCGTGCCTGGAGGCGAGACCAAGATCAAGGAGCTTATCATAGAGAAGATGATGAAAACGGAGGGCGTGCGCAGTTTCAAGGCCCTGCAAGAAAAGTGCTACTTCATGGACATGGAAGCCTATGTGCCCGACAACTTCATACTCGACAAGGACCAACTGGTGTTCATCTACAATTCCGACGAGATTGCGCCACATGCCTTCGGACAAATACGCGTGGCGTTCGACTACGACGACATCAAGAAACTTATGAAATAGCACAAAGCAAATGGAACTCATCAAGAAATACTTTCCCCATCTGACAGAAGAACAGGTCAAGCAGTATGAGGCCCTCGATGCCCTCTACCACGACTGGAACCAGAAAATCAACGTCATCTCGCGCAAGGACATCGACAACCTCTACGAACACCATGTGCTCCACTCACTGGCCATAGCCAAGGCCATCCGCTTCCGTCCGGGCACGCAGATTCTCGACTTCGGCACCGGTGGCGGGTTCCCGGGCATCCCCCTCGCCATCATGTTTCCCGAATGCCAGTTCAAGCTCATCGACGGCACCGGAAAGAAAATCAAGGTGGCTACGGAAGTGGCTAACGCCATCGGACTGAAGAACGTGAACGCCGAGCACCTCAGAGGCGAAGACGAGAAAAGCAAATACGACTTCATCGTCAGCCGCGCCGTCATGCCCCTGCCCGACCTGATGAAAATCGTGAAAAAGAACATCGGGAAGAAACAGCAGAACGCACTGCCCAACGGCGTCATCGTGCTCAAGGGCGGAGACCTGCAAGAGGAGCTGCGGCCCTACAAGAACATAGTGGACAAGACAGAACTGACCAACTGGTTTGACGAAGACTGGTTCAAGGAGAAATATCTCATCTATCTGGGTGCATAGCCCGCAACAGGCAACGCGCTACACACAACCGACAAAACAACAAGAAAAATGCTGAACATACAGAAATTCGTCTGCAACATGATACAGGAAAACTGCTATGTAGTGAGCGACGAAACCAAGGAATGTATCATCGTGGACTGCGGTGCCTACTATGAGGAGGAGCGCCGGGCCATCGTGGACTATATACGCCACAACCAACTCACGCCCAAGCACCTCGTTGCCACGCACGGACACATAGACCACAACTTCGGCAACAACACCATCTATGAAGCCTTCGGACTGAAACCCGAAGTGGAAGCAGACGACGAACAGCTCATCAACATGCTGCCCCAGCAGGCACAGGCAATAGCCGGCGTGGAACTCGACTACAAGATGCCGCCCGTGGGCAAGTATCTCCGCGAGACCGACACCATCAGCTTCGGGTCGCACACCTTCACCCTGCTCCACACGCCAGGCCACACGCCAGGCGGAGTGTTCTACTACTGCAAGGAAGAAAAGGTGGCTTTCAGCGGTGACACACTCTTCCGCGGCAGCATCGGACGCACCGACCTGCCCGGAGGCAACTCGTTTCTCATCATCCAAAGTCTGCGCATGATAGCCCAGTTGCCCGACGACACCACCATCCTGCCGGGACACGGACAGCAGACCACCATAGGCTACGAACTCCGCTCCAACCCCTATATGGACCGCTAAAAATGCTGACCATGCAAAACAGCAGCAGCGAAAAAATAATCCTCGGCATAGACCCGGGCACAAACGTGATGGGCTACGGCGCCCTGCGGGTGGTCGGCGGCAAGGCGGCGCTCATAGCCATGGGCGTGATAGACATGCGCAAGACTGCCGACCCCTACCTCCGTCTGGGAAAGATATTCGAGCGCGTCACAGGCATCATCGACGAGTATCTGCCTGACGAAATGGCCATCGAAGCCCCGTTCTTCGGCAAGAATGTGCAGTCCATGCTCAAACTCGGAAGGGCGCAAGGCGTGGCCATCGCAGCCGCCATTCACCACAGCGTGCCCATCCACGAGTATGCACCGATGAAAATCAAGATGGCCATCACCGGACAGGGCACCGCCAGCAAGGAACAGGTGGCTGGCATGCTGCAGCGCATGCTCCACATTGCCCAAGATGACATGCCCAAGTTCATGGACGCCACCGATGCCCTCGGCGCAGCCTACTGCCACTTTCTCCAGATGGGAAGACCGCAGTCTACCGCCAATTATCACGGATGGAAAGACTTCATCAACAAGAACAAAGACAGGGTGAGCAAATGAAAAGCCGCAACCGACGGCACTTCTTCACCCAACAAGAAAGGAAACAAATGCAAAAAATCATAAGCATCAAAGACGGCGTGGCACGCATGCCGCAATGGAGAATGGCTGAGCCCGTGAACTTCGAGCTCTGCGAAGGCGAACAAATAGCCATCGTTGGCCCCAACGGCGGAGGCAAGTCTATGCTGGTAGACATCATCATAGGCCGTCACCCACTGCTCATGCACGACCCTGAATACGACTTTGCGCCAAGCACCAAAGAGCTGGTGGCCGACAACATACGCTATATTACCTTCCGCGACAGCTACGGAGGAGACAACGACTCCACCTACTATCTGCAGCAAAGGTGGAACCAACAGGAAATAGATAAGAGCACACCCACGGTGGGCAAAGTGCTCGAGGAGGCCTACCAGTTGGCCGGCGAAGACACGCCTGCACGCCGGGAACTGCAACGCCACGTCTACGAGCTGTTCCACATGGAGCACCTCATGGACAAATACATCATCCTGCTTTCCAGCGGCGAACTGCGCAAATTCCAGCTCGCCAAGATGCTCTTTGCCGAGCCACGCGTGCTCATCATGGACAATCCCTTCATTGGTCTTGATGCCGAGACGCGCGACCAGCTGAAGGAACTGCTCAAGACACTCGCCCACGAACGCGCACTGCAAATCATCCTCGTGCTCTCCAAGACCGACGACATACCCGACTTCATCACACACGTGGTGGAAGTGAAAGACATGAAGGCGCAGCCCAAGCAGACCCGACAGGATTATCTCGAGGCACAGCAGCCCATCCCTCCCCACATCCTCGCCGACGGTCTCCGGCAAGCCATCATAGACCTGCCCTACAGCAACCGAGAATATCACAGTCAGGAAGTGGTGAAGATGAACAAGGTGAGCATACGCTACGGTGAACGCACCATCCTCAAGGAACTCGACTGGACCGTGATGAACGGTGAACGCTGGGCACTGAGCGGCCAGAACGGAGCCGGCAAGTCTACCCTGCTCTCGCTCGTCTGTGCCGACAATCCGCAGAGCTACGCCTGCGACATTGCCCTCTTCGGCAACCAGCGCGGATCGGGAGAAAGCATCTGGGACATCAAGAAGCACATAGGCTACGTGTCGCCCGAAATGCACCGTGCCTACCAGCGCGACATGCCGGCCATACGCATCGTGGCAAGCGGACTGCAGGATTCTGTGGGACTCTATGTCAAGCCCCATGAAGAAGACTACGACAAGTGCCGGTTCTGGATGCAGGTGTTCGGACTGGGCGGACTCGAAGAGCGCACCTTTCTCAAGCTCTCCAGCGGACAGCAGCGCCTCGTGCTCCTGGCACGCGCCTTTGTCAAGGACCCCGAACTGCTCATCCTTGACGAACCTCTCCACGGACTTGACCTCCGCAACCGCCGCTTGGTGAAGGACGTGATAGAGACCTTCTGCCAGAGAAAGAACAAGACCATGATCATGGTGACCCACTATAAAGAGGAACTGCCGGCCTGCATAGACCACAGCATCTTCCTCAAAAGACACGTTTAAGCCACCTTATTTATAATAATAGGAGACCACAGACATGAAAAGAATGATAGCCGCAATGGCACTCGCATGTGCCTTCACGCTGGGCGCAAGAGCACAAGACGTGTTCAACGAAATCTACCACATGGCAGAACAGACGGCCAACAACAAGGCCAACACCATCGACGAGCGCAAGCTCGCCACCTTCAAGATGGATGCTCTCACCTACATGAAGACAAAGACACTGGACGGCATGATGGCCAAAAGCATGCAGCTGGCCGACACCCTGAGCGCCACCACCGTGACCATACTCAACTATCAGGCCTACGCCCTCTACCAGTTTGTCAACCTCTACGTGAAGCAGCTCAGCAAGCAGGACACCAACCGCGGACTCGCAGCCGTGCGCAAGCGGTTCCGCGACGCCTCGCTCGCCCACCCCTACTATCACGATCTCGACCGCGAACTGGTCAACGCCTATGTGGACAACAAGAACTACAACACACCCTTCTCGCTCGACACCGACTGGGTGAAGGCACTGGAAGAAGTGAAAAAGAAATGACAACAGCCAAAATCACTTTATATATTATATCATAAAACGAATTATGAGCAAACAGACAGAAAAGATCAAGGCTCTCGTAGCCAAGCGCGAACAAGCTCGCCTTGGCGGTGGCGAGAAAGCCATCGAGAAACAGCACGCACGCGGCAAGTACACCGCCCGTGAGCGCATCGACATGCTGGTAGACGAAAACAGCTTCGAGGAGTACGACATGTTCAAGCTCCACCGCTGCCACAACTTCGGCATGGAAAAGAAGCAATTCCCTGGCGACGGTGTCGTGGCAGGTTCTGCCACTATCGACGGCCGTCTCGTTTATGTATTCGCACAGGACTTCACCGTCAACGGAGGTTCCCTCTCAGAAACCATGGCACAGAAGATTTGCAAGGTAATGGACATGGCTATGACCATGGGCGCTCCTGTCATCGGCATCAACGACTCGGGTGGCGCGCGCATCCAGGAAGGAATCTGCGCCCTCGCCGGCTATGGAGAAATCTTCGAGCGCAACATTCTTGCCTCGGGAGTAATCCCCCAGATTGCAGGCATCTTCGGCCCTTGTGCCGGCGGCGCCGTGTACTCTCCTGCCCTCCAGGACTTCATCATGATGATGGAAAACACCTCCTACATGTTCCTTACCGGACCTAAGGTAGTGAAGACCGTGACCGGCGAAGACATCGACGCCGAGCACCTCGGCGGAGCCAGCGTGCACGCTTCCAAGAGTGGTGTGACCAGCTTCACAGCCAAGACCGAAGAGGAAGCCATGGAGATGATCCGCACCCTGCTCAGCTTCCTGCCTTCCAACAACACGGAGGAGGCTCCCCGCGTGGAGTGCAACGACCCCATCGACCGCATGGACGACCTGCTCAACGAGATTATCCCTGACGATCCCAACAAGGCATACGACATGTACAAGGTTATCACTGCCATCACCGACAACGGTGAGTTCTTCGAGGTTCAGAAGAAGTTCGCCAAGAACATCATCATTGGCTTTGCCCGCTTCAACGGACAGACTGTAGGTATCGTGGCCAACCAACCTTCGGCTTATGCAGGTGTGCTCGATGCCAATGCCAGCCGCAAGGGCGCCCGCTTCGTGCGCTTCTGCGATGCCTTCAACATTCCAATCGTCTCTCTGGTTGACGTGCCAGGATTCCTTCCCGGTACAGGCCAGGAGTATAATGCCGTCATCCTGCACGGAGCCAAGTTGCTCTATGCCTACGGCGAGGCCACAGTGCCCAAGATCACCATCACACTGCGCAAGAGCTATGGCGGTTCACACATCGTGATGGGCTGCAAGCAGCTGCGTTCCGACCTGAACTTCGCTTGGCCTTCGGCTGAAATCGCCGTGATGGGTGCAAGCGGTGCCGTGGCAGTGCTCTGCGCCAAGGAAGCCAAGAATCACGAGAACCCGAAAGAATTCCTCGCCGAAAAGGAGGAGGAATACACAGAGATGTTCGCCAACCCATACCAGGCCGCTCAATACGGCTACATCGACGATGTCATCGAGCCTCGCAACACCCGCTTCCGCATCTGCCGCGGTTTGGCTCAGCTCGCTACCAAGCGACAGAGCCTGCCCGCCAAGAAGCACGGCTGCATGCCTATGTAATCCAACCCTTTAAAAGATTTCAGAGCATGAGCAAGAATGAAGGAGCAGTGCTGGCCGCCATCGCGATGGCACTGCACGAATTTAAAGGCAACAACGTACACGACAAGGAACCGGGCATTATCACCATCAAGCCACGCACCACACTGTGGAACGCCCGCATGCTGCAGATGACCAAGCGTCCGTAAGAGAAGTGTCGTGTGATGCGGCGCACAGGCGTCGCACACTGTCAACAAAACAAATAAAAACATAGAAATGAAAGAATACAAATACACTATCGACGGCCAGGAATACAAGGTCGAGATAGGCAACATCGAGGACAACGTGGCCTCTGTGACCGTGAACGGTCAGGAATACAAGGTCGAGATGGAACCCGAGGCTGAACCCGAGAAGAAGAAGGTGGTACTGGGAGCTCCGACAGCAGAAAGCTCGGAATCCGGCGACACGGCAAGCGCCGCCAACGTGAACACCGCCAACGCACTCAAGGCTCCACTGCCAGGCGTAGTTACAGAAATCTGCGTCAACGTGGGCGACGAGGTGAAGAAGGGCGACACCGTGGTGGTGCTTGAAGCCATGAAGATGGCCAACAACCTCGAGGCAGAGAAAGACGGCAAGGTGACAGCAATCTGCGTCAAGCAAGGCGAAAGCGTGATGGAAGACACACCGCTCGTTGTCATTGAGTAAAGCGCCACTGTAATACACATTTGAAAACCATAAAAGGACAGAATCGGGATAAATCTTTCCGGATTCTGTCCTTTTTCCGTCAAGTATTGTCACGTCACAAATTATTTGTATAACTTTGCCCGACAAACAATAATTGTACGTATGAAAAAGAACATGCTCATCATTGCCGCTCTGATAGCCATGAGCAGTTGCAACAACAAGAAAGCAATGCCGAACTCCACTACCGACATTGACAGTCAGACAAGTGACAGGCAATTCACGGACAGCACCTTAGCCGTGGAATTCTCAAGCAACGATATAGACTGGAAGAATAAACGGATGACCTGTACTGTCTATTCGGAAGACCTGTACGACTCAGCCTGGGTCAACAAGCTGAAGGTGGGCGACACGCTCATGTATGAGGGCAAGCCCATGCGTGTCAAAAGCATCAGGAACGACAGGGGTACCATAGAAATCAATGGAGGTGTGGAACAAGGAGGTGCCTGGCTTACCACTATACACGGCGGTGCTTGGCCAGACAAGGAGAAAAACGGCATGTATCGTGCCGTGACGATGGACGACCATTCCGTCTATACAAAGCAACGGCAGATGACACTGCCGCTCTCAGACCAGCTTACACTCATAGATTGCGGCAACAGCCCGCATGATCAGCCAGACACATTCCGCACTGAATTGCAACTACATTTCGAGTCATTGCCTAACTACAGGCAGTCTTTCAGTCCCATCAACACCCGCATCACACTTGACAAGGGCCAAGTGAAGGTGATCGACCGTAGATGGATACCATAAGTACTTTCTCGTCCGCCACGCCCATTTGTCAAAGTTAACACAACAGCGCCCCACCCTATAAACCAAGACAAAGCGCATCGAATCTTTCAATCCGATGCGCTTTATCTTGGCTTTTATCCTTTTCTATTAAATCAAATCACGTGGTTGCCCTTGGGGAATACTACAGTAGGCTTGAACGTCTTGGCCTCTTCAAAATCCATCAAGGCATAGGCGATGATAATCACCTCGTCGCCCACCATAAACTTACGCGCGGCAGCGCCATTCAGGCAAATGCAGCCAGATCCACGCTCACCCTTGATGATATAGGTTTCAATGCGTTCGCCATTGTTGTTGTTCACTATCTGCACCTTCTCGCCAGCTATCATCCCCGCTGCATCAAGCAAGTCCTCGTCGATGGTGATACTGCCCATGTAGTGCAAATTAGCTTGAGTCACCTTCACACAGTGAAGCTTTGACTTCAACACTTCTATCATCATGCCTCTCTGTATTTTATATGGTCAATGAGACGAATAGGAGTCTTGCCGCAATACACGGTAATGCAACCCACCACATAAGGTGTGCTGTCCCATGAATCCACGTCGATGAGCATGTTGCCGTCAACAATGGAGAAATACTCCACATCCAATCCGTCCACGGCATTAATGGTGTTCACCACAAAGTCATGGGTTTCCTTGACAGTATGAGTCTTGGAATAGTCCACACTTTCCTTCAATGCCTTGTATATCTGGGGAGCAATTGCTCTTTCCTCTTTGGAAAGCAATGTGTTTCGGCTGCTGCGAGCCAATCCGTCTTCATCTCTCACTATGGGACATTCCACAATCTGAACGCCGAGTCCGAGGAACTTCACGAGTTGCTTGATAACGGCAATCTGCTGCCAGTCTTTCTCTCCGAAATAAGCCCTTGTAGGACGCACAATATAGAACAGACGGCTCACCACTTGACACACGCCGTTGAAATGACCTGGACGATGCGCACCCTCCATTACCGTAGTAACGGGAGGAAATTCAAAGTGACGGTTGTCGGGAGTAGGATACATCTCCTCCACCGACGGAGCCAATACATAGTCGGCTCCGCACGCCTCGAGCAATGCACAATCGGCATCCAAGTCGCGCGGATAGTTCTTCAAATCGTTCTTATCGTTAAACTGTGTTGGATTTACGAATACGGACACTACCGTATAGTCATTCTCTTTCACACTGCGCTCAACGAGCGAGGCATGTCCCTTGTGAAGAGCGCCCATTGTTGGGACGAGACCAATCTGCTTGCCTTCCTTATGGGCAATAAACAGCTCATTCTGAAGGTCAACAATCTTACGAAATACTTTCATTATTCTTCCTGACGTTAAAAACGTTACCTAAAATCGGGTGCAAAATAACAACAAATTTCTTAAATAAGAAAGAATAACTTTAAAAAAATGCCAATTCGGCTACACATTTCCCTAAAATCCAGACAAAAGCCCCACCCTCTCAACTTTTTTTTGTACCTTTGCACCACTTTAATATAATATGATCATGTCAAAGAAAATTTTATTTATCAACCAAGAGATAGCTCCTTATGTACCTGAGAGTGAGCTTAGCGTAATGGGAAGAGAGTTGCCACAGAAGATGCAGGAAGCCGGATTCGAGATTCGCACCTTCATGCCCAAGTGGGGTAACATCAACGAACGCAGAGGCCAGTTGCATGAGGTAATCCGCCTTTCGGGAATGAACCTCATCATCGACGAGACCGACCATCCCTTGGTTATAAAGGTGGCATCTATACCTACATCACGGCTGCAGGTATATTTCATCGACAATGACGACTACTTCCTCAAGCGACTAATGACCGAAGACGAAAACGGCAAGGAATATGAAGACAACGGTGAAAGGGCCATTTTCTTTGCCCGCGGTGTGCTCGAAACCGTGAAGAAACTACGTTGGACACCAGACATCATCCAGTGCCAGGGCCCCATGACTTCCGTTATTCCACTCTACGTGAAGACTGCCTACAAGGATGAGCCTTCGTTCGCCAACACCAAAGTGGTGACTTCACTCTTCGACAAGAATCTCAAAGAAGGCTTCGGACCGCACTTCAAGGAATGGGTACCCTTTAAGGAGGCTGAAAAGAGCCTGTTTGAAAAATACGACGACTCGTTCGGCAGCAAGGACATTGCACAGCTCGCCATAGACTACTCAGATGGCGTAATTGCTTCCGGCAGCGAAGCCGACAAGGAGCTGATTGACTATGCAGCCCAAGCCGGCAAGTCGCTCCTCACTGGCATCGAAGACGACAAGATGAGCGAACAATACGCAGAATTCTACAATAATCTGCTCGGCGAATAGGTATCTCCATCAAGCCACGCACGAGCAAATCCAATAAAAACACACTTATACTTGAGAATGAAAGCAAAATTACTGGCTGGACTGGTAGGTGCCATGATGTGCCTCATATCCTGCGACGACAACACGGATAACATCGGCTCGTCCATGACCGACAATGCTGATTTAGTCGACATCGCCACCGACACTTTCAGCGTCACGTCGCAATCGGTTGCGGCAAATGCGGTGTTGGCACGAAACAACACGGGATACATAGGCCAAATCAAGGATCCGGAGACAAGCAACTATGTGACAGGTGACTTCCTCACCCAGTTCTATTCACTTCCGGTAGACAGTCTTTTCCCTAAGAAGAGCAATGTAGTAAGCAAGGACGACGAGGGATTGATTGCCGCCGACTCCTGCGAAATCAGGCTTTTCTTTACTTCTTTCTATGGCGACTCGCTGGCCCAGATGAAACTCAGTGCCTACGAACTAGACAAACCTATAGACGAAAGCAAGCACTACAAGACTGATTTTGACCCCATTGCCGAGGGCTACATTTCGGAAGCAAGCCGCGCCAACAGACAGGACGTGGTCTATACGCTGTGCGACATGACGGAATACGACTCAGTGAGAACAGGCTCTTCCTACACACGCAACATCCGTGTTCCGATGAACAAGGCCTACACCAAGGACGGAAAGACCTACAAGAACTTCGGTACCTACGTGATGCGCCAGTATTATGAGCATCCGGAATATTTCAAGAACACATACCTTTTCACCAAGAACGTTTGCCCAGGATTCTACATTCAGCACAAACAAGGTGTCGGATCTATGGCCTATATTTCCATTCCACAACTGAACGTCTACTTCAAGTACCAGTATCAGTACGTGGACACTGCCGACAACGACAAGGTGAAATGGAAAGAATCTACTGGTGTAACCACATTCTCGGGCACAGAAGAAGTGCTCCAAGCCACCCATATATCCAACGACAGCAAGTTAGAAGAATTGGCCGCTGAAACTGAATGGACTTACCTCAAGTCACCAGCCGGCATCTATACCGAACTGACTCTGCCTGTGGAAGACATTATGAGAGGCCACGAGAACGACACACTTAACACTGCCAAGTTGGTACTCTCACGCATCAACAACAAGACGAACAGCAAGTATGCCTTGCCCGCTCCCACTACCGTATTGATGCTCCCGGCCGACAGTGTGGAAACATTCTTTGCCAACAACCGCATTGCCGACTACAAGAGATCGTTCCTCGCCACCTACTCGAGCTCTCTCAACAGCTATACATTCAACAACATTTCAGGTATTGTATCGGCCATGCATGCCGCAAGGAAGAATGGTGAGACATCGGAAAAATGGAACAAGGTGGCTGTCATCCCTGTATCAACCACCTATACAACTGTCAACAACCAGTCCGTCCTGGTCAAGGTTGTACACGACATGAGTATGACAAGCGCCAGACTGGTTGGCGGGGCCAACAACGCTTATGCGGAAGACAAGCCTCTCAAGATTTCAATCATCTACAGCAAGTTCAAGTAATGGCAGACAACTATCTGGAACGTCACCGGGAAGACTACGAAAAGCGCAAGGCCGCGTGGTTGCTCAAGAAGAAGCACATCATCAAGCCGCGACGCCCTTCTATCAGCAAACCGGAAGACGAAGCTTTATAAGCAGAGTTACAGGACATCCATGTAATCACGATATATCGGGAAACCTACGATGAGGTTTCCCGATTTTTTATTCCCCACATACCATAGGCACGGCAACAGAAAGAAATGACTCAAGCTATCCGTGCAAACATTGCACCTTGGGCTCCAAGCCATACACTCGGCAACAGAACCCAACAGGACGTAGCCCCTTGCCTCGTGTATTTACTTCCCGGAGGCCTACCGCATACATGTGCAGCAGGAAAAAACAGACACAAGGCGCCCAAATAGGTTCATAGTTAGGTGAAAGTTCTTCATTACTACGACATTCATCCTAATGACTTTCTGTGGTCCACACCTGCGATATTACAGGCAAAAGCAACTGAAAACAACTTCCAAAAACAATATTTTAAGATATAATATCAAAAAGCTTGGCAAATGTTTGGTAGTTATAAATTTTATGCCTAACTTTGCATCAGTTATCCTGAAAACAATCTTTTTACCTTAAGGAAACTAATACCTTATTGAAGATTTGGAGCGGTAGCCTGTGAAGGTCGTCGCTTTTTTTTTTGCCCCAAACTTTCCCCCAACAATTTTTACTTGGGAAAGCTACAAGTACAAGAATACATACTCATCAGACAAATTCTTACATTTCGACAATAAACAAAAGCAGATGAACCTCACCGAGAGATTCACCTGCTTTTGCTTTATTGTCGGGGTGACAGGACTCGAACCTGCGACAGCCTGGTCCCAAACCAGGAACGCTACCAACTGCGCTACACCCCGAAAAAGGTTTGCGCGGCTCCGCAAGAAAACTTTCAGAGCCGCGCAAACGGAATAAAACCTTGCTTATTTGATGATGCCCTGTTCCTGGAACACCTTCTTCAGTATCTGTACCGAACGCTCTACCTGCTCTTCCGTATGCGTTGCCATCAATGCGTAACGCACCAACGTGTCCTGGGGAGCACATGCGGGAGGTATCACAGGATTGATAAACACACCTTCTTCGAACGCACGCGCCGTCACCACAAAAGTCTTGTTCACGTCACGCACATAGAGCGGAATGATAGGACTCTCCGTGTCGCCAATCTCAAAGCCTTCCTCCTGGAAACGCTTCAAGGCATACTTGGTCACCTTCCACAGAGCCTCAATGCGTTCCGGTTCTTTCAGAAGAATGTGAAGAGCTTCAAGAGCTGCTGCCGTAGCTGCAGGTGTATTGGAAGCCGAGAATATGTAGGTGCGGCAAGTATGGCGAAGGAAGTTGATGGTGTCCTTGTCAGACGCGATGAAGCCACCGATAGAAGCCAGCGACTTGGAGAATGTACCCATGATAAGATCCACCTCGTCGGTCAAGCCGAAATAGTCGCACACGCCACGTCCATGGTCACCGAACACACCTATGCCGTGAGCCTCGTCTACCATGATTGAGCAGTTGTACTTATGCTTGAGTTCCACGATTTCGGGAAGCTTGGCCAGGTCACCCTCCATAGAGAACACACCATCGACCACGATCAGCTTGATAGCCTCGTGAGGCAGCCCTTGAAGTACGCGCTCCAAATCAGCCATGTCATTGTGCTTATAGTGCAACTGACGGGCAAACGAAAGACGGCGTCCGTCTACGATGCTGGCATGGTCGCGGTCATCACAGATGATGTAGTCGCCCTTGCCTACCACCATGGCCAACACACCTTGGTTCACGCTGAATCCGGTAGAGAAGCACAAACAATCGTCCTTGTGGATGAACTCTGAAATCTCTTTTTCCAATTTCACGTGGAGGTCAAGTGTTCCATTGAGGAAGCGGCTTCCGGCGCAACCCGACCCATACTGGTCGAGAGCGGCCTTGGCTGCGTCGATGATGCGCTGATCACCGGTAAGACCTGTATAAGCGTTTGAGCCAAACATGAGCACCTTGTGGCCACCCATTTCAACTTCAGTACCCTGCTTTCCGGTGATTTCACGGAAATACGGGTACACACCAGCTGCCATAAATTTCTGCGGCTCGCGATAATTCTTGTATTTTTCTTGTAACTGTCCCATTATTTAAAAAAGGTGTAGCAATGCTACGTTAGTTTATTACAGGCCGCAAAGTTACAAAAATTGTGGTATATACGGACATAATTTGTAGGAAAAATGCTCTGTAGGCAAAAAATTAAGGATGGTCAACGGGGTTATTAGTCAAAAATTCGTAACTTTGCGCTTGATATGATAGCCAAGAAAAAGATAGTTTTCATCATGAATCCCATTTCGGGCACTGTCAGCAAGGCAGGCATCCCCGCCATTATTGACAGCACGCTGGACAAGGAGAAGTTTGACTATGTCATCAAGCATACAGAGTATGCAGGGCACGCTTCCGACTTGGCCCGCGAGGCAGCCAATGCGGGCACCGACATCGTAGTGGCAGTGGGCGGTGACGGCACCGTCAACGAAGTGGCAAGGGCTATCGTACACACCCACACGGCATTGGGCATCATCCCGTGCGGTTCGGGCAACGGACTGGCACGCCACCTGTCCATTCCACTCGATTTCCGCAAGGCCATCGAAATCATCAATGCCTGCGAAATCCACGACCTCGACTATGGCATCATCAACGAAATGCCCTTCTTCTGCACCTGCGGCATGGGGTTCGACGCCTTCATCAGCCTGAAGTTTGCCATGTCTGGCAAGCGCGGCCCTATCAGCTATGCCGAAAACGTGCTCAAGGAAGGACTGAAATACAAGCCCGAAACCTATATCATAGAAAACGAGAACGGCAAGCAGCAATATGAGGCGTTCCTCATATCGTGTGCCAATGCTTCGCAATACGGAAACAATGCCTACATAGCTCCCCAGGCATCGATGAGCGACGGATTGCTGGACGTGATCATCATGGAGCCGTTCGACATTATCGAGGCCGCCCAGGTGAGCATCGACATGTTCAACAAGACGCTTGACAAAAACTCCAAAATCAAGACTTTCAAGGCGAGCCGACTCCACATTCACCGCGCCGGACCAGGCGTGATTCATTATGACGGCGATCCCATCATGACGGGTAGCGACGTGGACATCTCCATTGAAAAGAAGGGCATCCGGATTGTGGTCAACCCTCATGCCGACAAGAGTGTGCGTCGGCCCAATGCCCTGCAGTCGGCCTTCTGCGAGTTCTTCAACGACATCAACAGTGTGCGGGAAGACATCACTCGACAGGGAAGACAGATTCAGGCACTCAACAAGAAATTGCTGAAGAAACTCAACATCTGATTTTCCGCTCAGCACAGCAAGGTTGCACAGACTTTCTCCTTTTCCTCTTACAGCCATCATTCACGACATAATCCTGCCATTCAGAAATGATGGCCTTTCCTCAAAAGCAATTGCAGACAGGACGGATTCTGCTCAAACGCCCGACATGCTACTGGATAGTGTGCCACTAATGAGATGTTAGTGGCATGTTAGCACATTGATAACGGCACACTAACCAACCTTTCATCGCTGTGAAAAGCAAAGAACACCATATGGGGAAACAAAAACAACAACACCTTGCACCATTCTTTGTTTCCGTCATTTCAAATAGAAGTCCTTGGTCAACGACGCATACCATTCGCTCCTTTCGCCGTCGTTGGCCTGCATACATTCTTCCTGAATATCCCTCACTGGATATGGAGCGCGCGAAAAATCAAGCAGCACACGCTTGACAGGTTTCCGTTCTACAGTCTTGACAAACAGTTCGTGATGGATGCGGAATCCGGCGATATAGCCCTCCGACAACATTCTCTCACGACAGTCGGCCGGCACAACCACGCAGAAATGTCCGTCACCGGTAAGCAGCTGCCCTACTCCCCAGAAAAGTTCGGCAAACGACAGGGTGTCCGTATGGCGTGCCAACGACCGGCGTGCATCCGGATTCTTCAACGCATCAGTAAAAAAAGGAGGATTGGAGACGATGGCGTCATACTGCCCTTGCAAGGCCTGTTCCTGCACATAGCGTTGCAAGGAGGCATGGACCACCCTGATTCGGCCCGAGAAGGGCGAACCGGCCACATTCTCTTCTGCCTGGCTGCACGCAGCCTCATCTATGTCGACAGCATCGACTTGCGCCTCGGGAAAGCGCTGCGCCATCATCAAGGCAATAAGTCCCGAACCTGTACCCACATCAAGAATCCTGCTGCCTCCAGCCGCCCAGGCTCCAAGCAGCACGCCGTCTGTGCCCACCTTCATGGCGCACCGGTCGTGGCGGACAGTGAACTTCTTAAACTGGAAACTATCGTTGGACATAAGCTGTGGACCAAGAGTTTATTTCAATCCCATGGACATCTTGCCTTCAAACGAGATGGTGACCATCACCATATAGCTGCTCGACCCATCGGGGATAAGCAGCTGTGCACAATACACGAACCCCTTGGGAGTGGTATGGTCGTAGACAATGTCGCTCAGCACGGCCTGGCTGAGATACTGCTCAGGCACAAGCCGGGCAAACTCAGCCTTGCGGAAGTCATGGCTATAGAGTTGTCTGCTGCCTCTGAACAGGCTGATGTGCACAATGTTGTCATAGTACACATTGCCCACCTCTACGCCTTCATCGTTATACACAGTCTTCACCACCTTGTAGGTAGTGGGGTTCACCTGCACATAACTGTGGTAGCGGTCGGCACCATAGACAATCACCGTGTCGCGTTTGATGAGCCTGTTCTGGTTGAGGGCCTTGGGCCGTTCATCAGAAAACTGGGCATTGTCGGCAGGATTACTGCTCTTGGTGAGTCGCACGGTCTCCCCGTTTTGGTTTTTGAACACAAAGAGGTGGGCAGCCTGTTTCACGATGGGATATTTCACAGTGTTGGCTCCTTCGAGCACCAGCGTGTCGCCCACAATCATGAAGCGCACAGGCTGGCTGGTGGAGTCGGCATAGAAAATGCTGTCGCCCTTCGCCTTGAAGGCCACGTCTTCCTCGTCTTCGTTCACCCACACGCCTTGCAACAGTGCTTTGGCCTGCTTGTCTTCCGAAGCCTGGACGGGCGCACCCTTCTTCTGTCCGCCACAGCCAACAAGGCTTACGGCCAAACACAATACTATGATGAAATTCTTTCTCAAGACCAATGAGTTTTGGTTCATACTATTTTCCAATACAGTGGTATTCAAAGCCTGTGCTTTCCATTTCCTCCGCATCAAAGATGTTGCGCCCGTCAATGACCAGTGCCCTCTTCATAGCCTTGGCTATCACCTCCCAGCTGGGCAGCCGGAATTCCTTCCACTCGGTGAGAAGCAACAATGCATCGGCATTGAGCACGGCGTCGTACATGTCACGGCAGTAGACCACATCGTCGCCTACCCTGCGCCGGCACTCGTCCATGGCCACCGGATCATAGGCTCGGATGATGCACCCGGCCTCCTTGAGCAGTCGGATAACGACCAGTGCGGTAGACTCGCGCATGTCGTCGGTTTCGGGCTTGAACGACAGTCCCCATAGGGCAATGGTCTTGCCCCGGAGCGAGCCGGCGGGATAACACTTGAGCAACTTGCGGTAGAGCACGCTTTTCTGCTGCTCGTTCACCCGTTCCACAGCCTTGAGCACTTCCATGGAATAGCCGTTGTCGTCGGCCGTTTTGATAAGTGCCTTCACGTCCTTGGGGAAGCAAGAACCGCCGTAGCCGCATCCGGCGTAGAGAAATTTGCGGCCTATGCGTGTATCTGAACCTATACCTGCCCTGACCATGTTCACGTCCGCACCTACCCGCTCGCACAGGTTGGCTATGTCGTTCATGAAAGATATGCGGGTGGCAAGCATGGAATTGGCTGCATATTTGGTCATTTCCGCACTTGGTATGTCCATGAATATGACACGGAAGTTATTGATTAGGAAAGGCTTGTAGAGCTTGGTAAGGATAGCCTTGGCCCTGTCGCTCTCCACGCCCACCACCACACGGTCCGGACTCATGAAATCCTTGATGGCATTGCCCTCCTTGAGAAACTCCGGATTGCTCGCCACATCGAACTCCACGTCCACCCCTCGGCGGTCTATCTCACGCTGGATGGTTTCACGCACCTTACGGGCTGTTCCCACAGGGACCGTGCTCTTGGTCACCACCACCACATATTTATTGATGTTCTCGCCAATGGTCTTTGCCACCTGAAGCACATACTTCAGGTCGGCACTTCCGTCCTCATCGGGAGGAGTGCCCACTGCCGAGAACACAATCTGCTGGTCGTTGAGCACTGAAGCCAGGTCGGTAGAAAACTTCAGTCGTCCAGCCTTGACATTCTTGAGCACCAACTCGTCCAGTCCAGGTTCGTAAATGGGAATGTCTCCCCGTTGCAGGCGCTCAATCTTCCGGGCGTCCACATCCACGCAAGTGACATTGGCACCGGTATCAGCAAAACATGTGCCAGACACCAGTCCCACGTATCCTGTACCGACTATTGCTATATTCATAAGTTGAAATGATTGGTCTTAAAAACTGTCGGCATCCTTGAATGCCTTTGCCTTCTTGAGGTCTTTTTCGCTCGTAAGCACGTCTTCCTTCCTGATGGGCCACTGTATGTTCAAGTCCTCATCGTCCCAACGGATGGAAGCCTCGGCCTGTGGTGCATAAACGTTGTCTACCTTATAAGTAAAGATAGCCTCGTCGCTCAACACGAGGAAACCGTGTGCAAAGCCACGGGGAATGAAGAACTGCCGCTTATTCTCGCCACTCAGTTCCACCATCACGTGCTTGCCGTACGTGGACGAATCCTTGCGCAAGTCGACAGCCACGTCGAGCACACGGCCTTTGATGACGCGCACCAGCTTTGCCTGTGAGAATTCTCCCTTCTGATAGTGCAGGCCACGCAACACGCCATAGCTTGATTTCGACTCGTTGTCCTGCACAAAGTTAACCTTTCCCACATGTTGTTCAAAGTCTTCCTTCTTCCACGATTCAAAAAAATAGCCGCGAACGTCCTCAAACACCTTCGGCTCCAGGATATAGACACCATCAATATCCGTCTTCAAATAGTTCATATCAACCTATTTTATTGTAGAGATTTAATATTGTGTGGGCAAAGATATATAAAAATAGGCAAACGCCAAAACATTAAACACTATTTATTTCTTTGGGAAGAAAAATACTTTTACATTCTTGTTTGTATCGGATAAAATACGTAACTTTGCATCGTGATTGAATTAGACAGACATATTGAGATACTGCTTTTGGACAACGACTGTGTGATTGTCCCGGGGTTAGGTGGGTTTATGACTCACCACATGGAAGCTGTGTACGATGACGACGACAACCTCTTTCTGCCGCCTGGACGTACGCTCGGCTTCAACCCGCAGCTTACCATGAACGATTCGCTCCTGGCGCAATCGTATGTGGAAGCTTACGACATCAGCTATCCCGAAGCCGTGAAGAAGATAGAAGACGAAGTGAACCTGCTGAAAGAGCACATAGAGAACCATGGCAGCTATCAGCTGAATGGCATCGGCACCCTTTCGGCCAACCCTAACGGACACTACGACTTTGAACCTTGCGAGGCCGGAATCCTCACGCCGCAACTTTATGCGCTGTCTTCCTTCGAGATGGCCAAACTCCACGTGGAGGAAGAAAAGCCGCAAACCGTGGTGATGCCACAGTCGAGCGTGCTGCCTTTCGTGCCTAAAAACGAGGTCGAAACCCCTCACGTGGAAGAAGAAAAGTCCGCCAAGACCATCAGCATCCGGGTAAGCGTGCTGCGCAATTTCGTAGCTGCTGCCATCGCCATCATCGCCTTCTTGCTCATTCCGGCACCCGTGAACAACAACCAAGTGCAGCAGGGAGCCATCAACACGGACATACTTGACAAGATTATCCCTAATCCCGCTCCTGCAAAAGAGCCTGCCGCAACCCAGCCTGCCGCCCCGAAAAAAGAGGTGAAAGAGGCTGCATACGAGGTTGAGCCTCAACCAGTAGCAGAGGATTCGGAAAACTATTACTGCATTGTTCTGGCAAGCAAAATCACAAAGAACAACGCAACCATTTATGCCCAAAAGCTCCGCGACCAAGGCTACGACAAGGCCGAAGCATTTGTTAGAAAGAATGGTGCCAAAGTAATCTATGGGCACTACAAGACGGAGAACGATGCCTACAATGCCCTCAATGGAATGAGCGACAACGCTCCCTTCACTGAAGGTTGGGTAATGCACGTGAAATAAAGAATCAAATCCCCATACAAACATCTGTTTTTTATTATGAAAAGGGTAAGATGTCCCAAGTGCGACAGCTATATCACATTCGACGAAACCAAGTACGAGAACGGACAGAAACTCGTGTTCCAGTGCAGTGAATGTGGCAAGCAGTTTGGCATCCGCATTGGCGTGTCGAAGCTGCGCAAGACTCAGAAAGAGGAAAACGACAATCCTGACAACCAAGCCGACGGTGAAGCTCCCTACGGGGCTATTGTCGTCATTGAGAACGTGTTCCACTACAAACAGGTCATTCCGCTCCAGATGGGCGACAATGTCATTGGCCGATACATGAAAGGAAGTGGCATCAACACGCCTATCGAGACCGTCGACCCGAGCATCGACATGCATCATTGCGTGATCAACGTCTCGCGCGACAAGCACGGAAAACTGAAGTATGTGCTCCGTGACGGACCCAGCTACACGGGCACCTTTGTGGACAACGTGATTCTCGGCGACCGCGAACGTCGTGTCATAGAAAACGGCACCCTCTTCACCATTGGTGCCACCAGCATCATTCTCAAAGCCGGAGAAACAGAAGAAGAAGAGTAGACACCCTTATTCAACACCTATAAAGATTTACGACAAAAGCCCAGGAGCCCACCTTGCTCTTGGGCTTTTGTCGTATCTGGAGGAAGGCGATGGAGGGCACCAGTGTCCCATAGCCTATCAGCAGACGCACACAAGCCACGCTGCACGACCTCAAAGACAGCATCCCTGCCACCGTTTCTTGGATTGCCCCAAAACAGTACCGCACTTTGGGCAATCGATGCCCAAGCCGTGTGCACTCATTGCCCAAGCCGTGGGACAATGCTGAAACCAGCCAGTAGCGACCGCCCGGAGGACGACAGGCTGATTCAGCCTTACGGCATTTAGGCATGACAATGCCCCGACAGACTACCCGCTTATGCTGAGAGCCTGCTACAGGACTACCCTACTCGTCAGACCAGCCCACAGAAAACAGAGAGTGCAGCCCCATGTTCTTGAGACTGCACTCCCTGTTTCTGTTATTCTATCATGTTGTGGATTATTGTCCGATGATATCCTTGGCACGTTCCAAAGCCACCTTGATGTGCGGACAAATGTTCTTTTCGCCCACCAAAGCATAGAAGCCTGCATGCTGCAAAGTCTGGTGCACCTTGGGATTTACGCCCGACAGCACAATCTGTATGCCCTCCTTCTTGCTCATCATACAAAGGTTGGTAAGGTTGTGAATGCCCGTAGAGTCAACGAAAGGCACCTTGCGCATGCGGATGATGCGCACCTGCGGCCGGTCACCGAAGCTGGCCATGATTTCCTCAAAGCGGTTGCCTGCTCCAAAGAAGTAAGGACCATTGATTTCATAAACTTCCACCCCTTTGGGTATGGCAAGATGTTCGTCGTTGGCATGACTGATGCCACTCTCGTCCTCAGTGACAATCTCGTCCATGATGACCTTCACGTCCGTGGTCTCGGCCATCCGCTTCATAAACAGCAGACAGGCGATGAGCAAGCCCACCTCGATGGCGATGGTGAGGTCGAACAGGATGGTAAGGAAGAAGGTGATGAGCAGCACCGTCACGTCGCTCTTGGGGTTCTTCATCAGAGCCAGAAACGACCGCCATCCCGACATGCCGTAGCTCACCACCACCAGCACGCCTGCCAGGCAAGCCATGGGAATGTATTGCGCCAAGGGCATGAGGAAAAGGAAGATGAGCAGCAGCACCACAGCGTGCACGATGCCCGATACCGGCGTGCGTCCGCCGTTGTTGATGTTGGTCATGGTGCGGGCAATGGCACCCGTGGCGGGAATGCCGCCGAAGAGAGGCGACGCGATGTTGGCAATGCCCTGCCCTATGAGTTCGGTGTTGGAGTCGTGGTGGTCGCCAATCACACCATCGGCCACAGTGGCAGAGAGCAGTGACTCTATGGCACCGAGAATGGCTATGGTGAAAGCAGGAGAGATGAGATTCTTGATGGTGTCCCAGTTGATGCCCGGCACGGTGGCCGACGGCAACTGGCTGCTGATGGTAAAGCGGTCACCAATGGTCTCTATGCCTGTGGCACCGCTGTAGTTCTCCAGTCCCAAAGCGGCAAGGGTCATCACAATGATGGCAATGAGCGATCCGGGAATGCGCTTGCTGAACTTAGGTGTGACGACAATGATGACCACGCTCACCACACCAATGAGTGCACTCCAGGGATCAATGGTGTGGAAATCCTGTATGTAGGCTCCCCACTTCTCGAGAAAGTCGCTCGGCACGGTGGCCATCTGCAGTCCGAAGAGGTCCTTGATTTGAGTGGTGAAGATGGTCACGGCAATACCGCTGGTGAAACCCACCACGATGGGATAAGGTATGTACTTGATGATGGTGCCCAGATGGAGCAGTCCGAACAGGATGAGGAACACGCCCGCCATGAGGGTGGCAATGGTGAGGCCCTCCATGCCATACTGCTGGATGATGCCATAGATGATGACGATGAAGGCACCCGTAGGACCTCCTATCTGCACCTTGCTGCCTCCGAACATGGAGATGATGAAGCCCGCAACAATGGCGGTGATGATGCCCTTCTCGGGACTTACGCCAGAGGCGATGCCAAAGGCAATGGCAAGCGGCAAGGCCACGATGCCGACAATGATGCCGGCCATAAGGTCTTGCATGAAAGTCTTGCGGTCGTAGTGTCGCAGGGTTGCGAACAGTCGCGGAGAGAATGTCATGTTGTCTTTATGTTTGATAATGTTTCTTGCTTAAATAAGGGGAATGTTCAATGCGGACTGCACAGGATGGTACATACCCGGTCCTGGAATGCACGTCCGTTCTTGCGGTGCATCACGCCTTGGTTGATGATGGAGAAAGCAAGCCGGTGGCCGGTGCTGGCGGTGCAGTAGCCGGCAAGCGAGCTGATGCCGCTCACTGTGCCGGTCTTGGCATGCACGTTGCCGCTGGTGAACGAGCCACGCATGCGCTTCTTCAAGGTGCCGTCAACGCCGGCTATGGGCAGCGCAGGATAGAGGTGCACATAGATGTTGTTGTTGCGGTAGGCATAGCGAAGCATCATCACCTCGAGTTCGGCCGTCACATAATTATACAAGGAGAGGCCCGATCCGTCGGCAAAACGATAGCGGGCAGGGTCAAGTCCCAGCTTGCGCACCAACTGTCCGGTCACTGCACGGGCACTTTTGGCCGAAGCCGGCCTGTTGCCCGTCGACGCGGCAGTCTGGTAGAACATGGATTCGGCATAGAGGTTGTCGCTCTCCTTGAGCATGCGCATGAGAATTTG
Source organism: uncultured Prevotella sp. (assembly GCA_905198745.1). GTDB lineage: Bacteria > Bacteroidota > Bacteroidia > Bacteroidales > Bacteroidaceae > Prevotella. Next base: position 28,784 of record CAJKDU010000023.1, read on the forward strand.
GTCGAGCGTATGGAAACGTGTACACACGCTGTAAGCCCCATAGGGCGCTCTCCCGTTGAGCACCGAGGCTGTGACCACAATGCTGTCTTGCCGCAGCCGGCGCACAAAGCGGTCCATGAACTCGTCGCGCCGGGAAATCAGTAATGGGGAGAGCACGGGGTTCTTGTCGTCCCAACACCAGCCTTCGCCCAGCCTGTCGGCATCCTTCATGGACGTATCGGCGAAGAGTGTGCCGCAGATGGTGTCCACTCCCATTTCCTTCAGGCTGGTCACAAAGGCGGAAAGGTCGTCGCTGTTGAAGCGTGGGTCGAAACCGCCCACACAGTAAACGCCTCCCGAAAGGGTGTGGTTTTCTATCTTCCCCGTATATTTCAGTTCCGTCTTGAACTGATAAGAGCCGCCCAGCTTGTCAATGGCAGTGATAGCAGTGATGACCTTCATGGTGGAAGCCGGACGCAACGTCTGTCGCTCGCCATGCGCAAAGACCACCGAGTCGGCATCCAGGTCATAGACCATCATGCCCACCTGCGAAGTCTTGAACATGTCGCTTTCAAGCAATCTGTTGAGCTTGGCCTGCACAGCCTGGTCCCACGGCAGCTTCGCAAGAGCAGTGTCGGGCACCAGCGAGTCGGGCACCAGCGTGTCGGGGTCGGCATCGTCATTATTGTCATCGTCATCGCTGACTATAGTCTCGTCTGGGTCCACGGGCGTAATGACCTGTGCCTTAAGTGGCGAGGAAAAAAGGAGTGTGAGAATCATGACTGCGGATACAAGCGCCCGCAAGCCGATTCTGCCAAACGTCATCATTTTCATAATCGGCTGCAAAATTACAAATAAATCTGCAAACAGAGGGCCGACGACGGCAAAAACTAAGTAAAAAACAACGGATTGTTTCGTTTTTACCCCAATTTGTATTACCTTTGCCACGGCTTTGCAGACACGGGTCTGGAAGCATTACTATACAAACAACAAAGATGGTATTCAAATACGACTTTCTCATCATCGGTTCCGGAGTGGCCGGCATGAGCTACGCCCTGAAGATAGCCAGGGCACACAAAGGCAAGATTTGCCTCATTTGCAAGACTTCGCTCGACGAAGCCAACACTTCGTTTGCCCAGGGCGGCGTGGCTTCTGTGACCAACCTGGAGGTGGACAACTTCGAGAAACACATTCAAGACACCATGATAGCCGGCGACTATATCAGCGACCCGGCAGCCGTGAACCAAGTGGTGAAAAACGCACCCGAGCAAATCAAGGAGCTCGTGAACTGGGGCGTGAACTTCGACAAGCAGCAAGACGGAAAGTTCGACCTGCACCGCGAAGGCGGGCACTCTGAATTCAGAATTCTGCACCACGCCGACGATACGGGAGCGGAAATACAACGAGGACTTATGGAGGCAGTGCGCAACTGTCCCGACATTGAGGTGAAGGAGAACCACTTTGCCGTGGAAATCATCACACAACACCATTTGGGCATAGAGGTTACTCGCCGCACTCCCGACATTGAATGCTACGGCGCCTACGTGCTCGATCCCGACACACAGAAGGTTGACACCTATTTAAGCAAAGTGACACTGATGTGTACCGGCGGATGCGGTGCCGTCTACCAGACCACCACCAACCCCGTGATTGCCACGGGCGACGGCGAGGCCATGGTCTACCGCGCCAAGGGCGAGGTGAAAGACATGGAGTTTGTCCAGTTCCACCCCACTGCCCTCTACCACCCGGGAGAGACGCATCCCGCCTTCCTCATCACCGAGGCCATGCGTGGCTACGGCGGCGTGCTCCGCCTGCCCAACGGCGAGTCGTTCATGGAGAAATACGACAAGCGTCTTTCTTTGGCACCGCGCGACATCGTGGCCCGTGCCATAGACAAGGAGATGAAGATTCACGGCCTCGACCACGTGTGTCTGGACGTGACCCACAAGAATGCGGAAGAGACCAAGCACCACTTCCCCAACATCTACCACAAGTGCCTCTCCATCGGCATCGACATCACCAAGGAATACATTCCCGTGCGTCCCGCTGCCCACTACATGTGCGGCGGCATCAAGGTAGACCTCAACGGCGAATCAAGCATTCACCGTCTCTACGCCATCGGCGAATGTTCATGCACAGGACTGCACGGCGGCAACCGGTTGGCATCCAACTCGCTCATAGAGGCTGTGGTCTATGCAGACGCCGCAGCCAAGCACTGCCTGAAGGTGGTAGACCAGTACTGCTTCAACGAGAAAGTGCCCGAATGGAACGATGAAGGCACCATGACCAACGAGGAAAAAGTGCTCATCACGCAAAGCGTGAAAGAGGTGAACGAATGCATGAGCAACTATGTGGGCATTGTGCGCAGTGACCTCCGGCTCAAACGCGCCTGGGACCGCCTCGACCTGCTCTACGAGGAGACCGAAGCCCTGTTCAAGCGCGTCAAGGCTAGCCGCGACATCTGCGAGCTGCGCAACATGATCAACGTGGGCTACCTCATCACCCGCCAGGCCATAGAACGCAAGGAATGTCGTGGACTGCACTACACCATCGACTATCCCGTGCACGCTTACGACAACAAGAAATAATATGTTATGGTTTGTTAGGTTTTTTATTAAGCCTAATTCAAAAATTTGCTACCGTCGGGTAACATCAAACAGATCTGCCAGACTATAAAGTCGGAAAGGTCGGAAAAATAAATGCCCTGCCTATCTGCAAAGACAAGCAGGGCTTTTTCATGACAACAAAACATAAACTATATGAAACTGAAACAAGTCATCCTCACTGCCGCAGCAGTCTTGTTCATCGGCAGCCCAACGAAGGCTCAGACACCAGCCTTCAACCCTACGGAAATGGAAGCCGGACTTAATGCCATGGCCGACTCGCTCACGGCGAATCTCACACCCTGGCAAGTGCCCGCCCGCGACTTCGACATCCGCAAGTATGGAGCCCAGTCGGGCAACAAGCACATCAACACCCGTGCCATACAGCGCGCCATAGACGCCTGCGCCAAGGCTGGCGGCGGACGTGTGGTGGTGCGTGGCGGCGACTATGTGACGGGCACCATCGTGCTCCGCTCCGGCGTGATGCTCCATATCGACAAAGGTGCGCGCCTGCTCGGCTCCACCTCGCTCAAGGACTATCCCGACCATGTGGAGGCATTCAGAAGCGTGTGCCGCGACGTTCACCGCTACCGCATCTCGCTCATCTACGCAGAACGGGCCGACCGCGTGGGCATCAGCGGTGAAGGGGAAATAGACTTCCGTGGGTCGCGCGACAACTTTCCCGGACCTGAAACCGTGAGCGCAATAGAGGGACGCCCGTTCGGCATCCGCATGATAGAATGTAAGAACGTGGTGGTGAAAGACGTGCAGCTGCGCGACGCTGCCGCCTGGATGCAGTGCTATCTGGTATGCGAGAACCTCATATTCGACGGCATGCGTGTTGTCAACCAGGTGAACTGGAACAACGACGGACTCGACCTCGACGGATGCCGCAACGTCATTGTGCGCCACTGCAACATCAACTCGCACGACGATGCCCTCTGCCTCAAGACGGCAAGCGGCCGCGCCAACGAGAACTTCCTCGTGGAGGACAACACCTTCCACACGCATTGCAACGCCTTCAAGTTCGGCACCGACTCGCAAGGGGCCTACCGCCGCGTCGTGGGCCGTCGTCTTGTGCTCGGAGCCACACCCCAAGGCGAGAAGTCGTTCAACGACATTCACGAATGCAGCACGGGCATCACGCTCGCCACAACCGACGGAGGCAACGTGAGCGACGTGCTCCTCACCGACATCAGCATCACCGGTGCACGTGCACCCATCTATCTGGGTGTGGGCAACCGCGGACGCAGATGGCAGTCGGTCATGGAGCATCCAGGAAAGCTTCACCGCATAGTAATCAAGCACGTGCTCGGAATGGACTGCCGCCGACAAGGCTCACTCATCAACGGTTGTCAGGGATTCCGGGTGAGCGATGTGCTCCTCAAGGACATTCACGCCACCACCGTGGGCGGCGGCACACAAGCCATGGCAGATGCGGCCGTGGAAGAAAAATCGGGCGGCTATCCCGATGCACAGGAGTGGTCGCGTGAGGGACTGCCCGCCTACGGATTCTATGTGCGCCATGCCGAACGCATCACCTTTGACGACGTGAAGGTGAAGCCGGGGGCTAACGAGGCCCGTCCACACATTCGCATAGCTCAAGACTGCGAAGACATAGTCTTCAAGAAATAGCAGACCCTAACTCAGCACGGCGGCGTTCACAACGTCGCCGTTTTTTGTAAGTGGCGGGAAGCGGTTCGAACAAACAGCCACAGACAACAAGAATGGTTCATCCAAGACGGGGAGTGACACCTGATGTCGCTCTGTATGTGAAGGACAGCCAATCACAGCCTCAGCGGATATGGTCGCTAAACCGCCCGGTTACAGTCTGTTAACGGCAGACTAACGATGTGTTAGTGGCAGACTAACACCCGGCTCCACTGCCTGGACACTCATGGCCATGGCCACGGGCAACGAGCGTCCCGGCAGCAGGACAGAATCGGGGCACTCCACTTAAACCTGACAAATGCCGAAAAGGTGATAGATGTGATAGATGTTAAGCCATCTATCACGCATCTATCACTCCATCTATATCGCTTACAATCAACAGAATTATGTCAGATATCAAGAAAAGTGACGGATTGAGGCGAAAAAGCAAAAAGTTTTTCCTGCGCGCGTACGCGCGTAAGGGCGTTCATCGAACAAGGCTACAAGAAGATGACGCCAAGTAATAGCCGGCCATCCTGTCCGTTTTCTATCAAACCGAACACGGGAGCCCGAAGTATTGCTTCAAATCCCGAAAGGCCCAATAAAAAGGAACAGATTCCTTTTGTATTTCACGCATTTTGCACTACCTTTGCACTCGTAAATTCATAACAAAATGAGATTCAAGAAAAAGACATGGCATGCTCTCTCAGGTCAGGAACTCACCGAAATGGACAAAAAGGTGATGTATTGGGAGAACAAAGGCAAGGAAGTGCCGTCACGCGATTTGATTAAAACTCCAGAACAGATAGAAGGCATCCGCCGCAGCGGCGTGATCAACACAGGCGTGCTCGACGAGGTGGCACGGCAGATTCATGCCGGCATGAACACGCTCGAGATAGACAAGATTTGCTACGACTACTGCACGTCGCACGGTGCCATACCGGCATGTCTCAACTACGAAGGCTTCCCCAAAAGCGTGTGCACCAGCATCAACGACGTGGTGTGCCACGGCATACCCAAGGAAGAAGACGTGCTCGAAGAGGGCGACATCATCAACGTGGACTTCACAACCATCCTTGACGGCTATTATGCCGACGCGTCACGCATGTTCATGATAGGGAAAGTGGACCCCAAAGTGGAACAACTCGTGCGCGTGGCCAAGGAGTGCATGGACATAGGAGCCGAAGCCGCCAAACCCTACTGCTTTGTGGGCGACATTGGCCATGCCATCCAGAAGCATGCCGAGAAATACGGCTACGGTGTGGTGCGCGACCTCTGCGGCCACGGAGTGGGACTCAAGTTCCACGAGAAGCCCGACGTGGTGCACTACGGCCACAAGGGCACCGGCATGCTCATCGTGCCGGGCATGGTGTTCACCATTGAGCCGATGATCAATATGGGCGGCGACTGGCACGTCTACCTCAATGCCGAGGACAAGTATGAATGGGAAATCATTACCGGCGACGGTCTGCCCAGCGCACAGTGGGAACACACCTATGTGATGACTGAACACGGTGTGGAAATACTGACGGAATAACATTTTTCCCCTCGACCACAGCACCGAAATGCCGTGGCGACAACTAATCAAGCAAGAAATATGGACGACATTTATATATTAGGTATAGAGAGCAGTTGTGACGACACGTCGGCAGCCGTGCTCCGCAACGGAGTGCTGCTGAGCAACGTCACAGCCTCGCAAGACGTGCACCGGGCCTACGGCGGCGTGGTGCCCGAACTGGCTTCCAGGGCACACCAGCAAAACGTGGTGCCTGTGGTCGACCAGGCCATCAAGCGCGCCGGCATCACCAAGGAGCAACTCTCGGCAGTGGCTTTCACGCGCGGTCCCGGACTGATGGGGTCTCTGCTCGTTGGCGTGAGCTTCGCCAAGGGCTTTGCCCGCTCACTCAACATCCCCCTCATTGATGTCAACCACCTGCAAGGACACGTCATGGCACATTTCATCCGTGAAAGCGACGACGACCACTCGCAGCCTCCCTTCCCCTTCATCTGCCTGCTCGTCAGCGGAGGCAATTCGCAGATTGTCAAGGTGAACGCCTACAACGACATGCAGGTGCTCGGACAGACCATCGACGACGCTGCCGGTGAGGCTATCGACAAGTGTTCCAAGGTGATGGGACTGGGCTATCCCGGAGGACCCATCATCGACAAGCTGGCCCGACAGGGCAACCCGAAAGCCTACACCTTTGCGGAGCCGCACATTCCAGGCATGGACTACAGTTTCAGCGGACTGAAAACCTCGTTCCTCTACAGTCTGAGAAAATGGGTGGCCGACGACCCCGACTTCGTTGAGCATCACAAGGAAGACCTGGCAGCAAGCCTTGAATACACCATCGTGGACATTCTGATGAAGAAGTTGCGCATGGCAGTCAAGCAGACTGGCATCAAGCACGTGGCCGTGGCAGGCGGCGTTTCGGCCAACAACGGCCTGCGCAATGCCTTCAGGGAACATGCACGCAAATACGGCTGGACCATCTACATTCCCAAGTTCAGCTATACCACAGACAATGCTGCAATGATTGGCATTGTGGGCACCTACAAATATCGCGACCAGGACTTCTGCTCCATCGACAAGCCGGCCTTCAGCAAGGTGACCTTCCAATAATGACAAACAAAAAACAAACAAGACAATATGGAATTCGAAAAGAAAGTATTAAGTAGAGAAATAGCACAGAGCCTCTATGACACCAACAAGACCGTAGGTTCGGCAGAAAGCTGCACAGGCGGACGCATAGCTGAGGCCATCATCGCTACACCCGGAGCTTCAAGCTACTTCAAGGGCGGCATCATCTCCTACACCAATGAGGTGAAGGAACACTTGCTCGGTGTTGACCACCAACTCCTTGAAGAGAAAACTGCCGTATGCGAAGAGGTTGCAGTGGCCATGGTCAAGAGTGCCATCAAGACTCTCGGCGTTGACTATGCCGTGGCTTCCACGGGCACTGCCGGCCCAACCGGCGGCACCAAGGAGATTCCCGTAGGCACCATCTGGCTTGCTTGCGGAAGCCAGGACGAGGTGGTAACCATGAAACTGGAAGAAGACTTCGGACGCGACATCAATCTCGCCATAGCAACCAGCAAGGCTCTGCAAATGCTCCTCAAGTTCCTTCAGGAGCACAAGCCGGAACCTGCCGTAGAAGAATAAAACATGCATAACTCCTTATCGGCATTAATTATAGGCCTCTTGACTTGCACTGCTGCTGCAGGTCAAGAGGCCCGTTCTTTTCCCCACTCTGTTCCACCGGGCAACTACAGTGCCCTGGCATGGCTGGGCGACAGCACCTATGTCGTGGCAGACGACAAGTCGCCCACAGACGGGTTCTACACGTTCTTCATACAGACCGATTCTGTCACAGGCTCCGTCAAGAGCGTGCACCGAGGAGCATTCCATTCCTCCAATCTCGCAGCACGCGATGCGGAGGGCATCTGCTACAACCCTTACACACACCGGGTATGGATGGGTGGAGAAACAGACAACACGATACGCGAATACGCACTCGACGGAACACTCACCGGGCGCGTGCTTCCGCTCTCTGACAGCATGCGCCGCACGGCTGCCAACTACGGTTACGAGTCGCTCTCCTACAATGCCGTGACTCACCGCTACTGGACAGTAACCGAAAGCACACTGCCCATGGACGGTGAATCGGCCTCTTCGACCAACGGTGTGGAGAACAAACTCCGACTGCAAGTATTCGACGACTCGTTACAGGCCATGCGGCAATGGGCCTACAAGATGGATACTCCGGCATCTCGCCGGCAAGCCTCCAACTACGCCATGGGCGTGAGCGAAGTGTGTGCGCTCGACAACGGAAAGGTCATCGTGCTGGAACGCGAGTTTTATGTACCGAAAGTGAAAATAGGTGCCTGGGTGACGTGCAAGCTCTATGAGGTGAACCCAGACAGGGGACCTCTCTGCCAGGTGAACCCAGACACGCCCATGCCGTCAGACCAGCGCTTTCTGGAAAAACGACAGCTCTCGCAATGGACCACACGACTCGGCCTCTTCTCACGCGACATAGCCAACTATGAAGGCATGTGCCTCGGCCCTACCCTCACAGACGGCCGGCGACTGCTGCTGCTCGTGAGCGACTCGCAAGCTGGTTATGCCGGCGTACTCAAAGACTGGTTTATGACCATCCCATTGGAAAACAAATAACTGAAAGACAACAACGGCAGCGCACAGGCGTTGCCGTTTTGCCTTTATAAAAAGAAATACTGATTCTGTTACACTTTTTACCGAATATCAAACTGTTCACTTGCCGGGTTGTTACTTTATAACTATTTTTGCAGCACAACCAACAAACAACATTCCGTAACAATGAAAAAGCTTCTATTCATGGCCATGACACTGCTGACATCCGCCTCACTCATGGCACAACCCAAGGTCTACATGACCAAGGAAATCTCACCCGAATCGCTCGTGCGCATCTACAAGGCTCTCGGAGTGAAGGCACACGGCAGAGTGGCCATCAAGATCAGTTCCGGCGAGATGGGTGGCCACAACTACCTGAAGCCCACTCTTATCCGCAATCTTGTGGACGAAACGCACGGCACACTCGTGGAGTGCTGCACGGCTTACGGAGGCAGCCGGCAGGACGTGAGCAAGCACTGGGAGACCATCCACACTCACGGATTCGACTCCATCGCTGCCTTCGACCTGATGGACGAATACGGACAGATGCGTATTTCCGTGCGCGACAAGAAGCACCTGAAATACGACATCGTAGGTGACCATCTCGCCAACTACGACTTCATGATCAACCTTGCCCACTTCAAAGGACACGCCATGGGCGGCTTTGGAGGGGTGCTCAAGAACCAGTCTATCGGCGTGGCTTCCACAGCAGGCAAAGCCTACATCCACTCAGCCGGCAAGACAAACGACGCCTCCAAACTCTGGCAGAACCTGCCCAAGCAAGACGACTTCCTCGAGAGCATGGCGGCAGCCGCACAGGGCGTGGCTGATTATTTCGGCAAGAACATCATCTACATCGACGTGATGAACAACATGAGCGTAGACTGCGACTGCGACAGTCATCCCGCAGATCCCAAACTGCGCGACATGGGCATACTTGCCTCCACCGATCCCGTAGCGCTCGACCAGGCTTGCCTCGACCTTGTGTTCGGTCACAAAGGCACGCCCGGCGACGACGAGAAGCCACTCATCGAACGCATCAACCGCCAGCACGGCACCTATATCACCGACTATGCGGAAAAGATAGGCCTGGGCAGCAAGAAGTACAAGCTCATCATGATTAAGTAAAAAACCTCGTCCTGCGGCACATACCGACGCAAGACTATTATCTGCAACATCACACAATGAAAACATTCTTATTCTCCTGCGTGGCAATCCTTGCCATGCAGGAAGCGTCTCTTTTTGCCCAAACACAAGGCAAAGACCACCAAATCGACGAACTGATTGTCACCGGCACTAACCGCGCCACATCACGCCGGCTACTTCCCTACAGCGTGAGTGTGGTAGACAGCCCCCAACTGCAGTCGTCGGGCAAGACACAACTTCTCTCAGCCCTCTCGGCAGAAGTGCCGAGCCTCTTTGTCACCGAACGCAACCTCTTCGGCTTCGGCGTGAGCAACGGAGGAAGCGGCGGCATCTCCATTCGTGGCGTGGGCGGTTCACAGGGAAAGGTTCTCATGATGGTTGACTGACAGCCACAATATGCCGGCATATACTCTCACCATATAGCCGACTTCTACGACACGGAGAACGTAGACCATGTGGAAATCCTTCGTGGTCCGGCTTCCGTGCTCTACGGCTCAAATGCCATGGGCGGCGTCATCAATGTCATCACTCGCCATCCGCAAGCCGAGGGGTGGCACACGAGTATATCCTCGCAATATGGTTCCTACAACACCTGGCAAAACCAACTTACCGGCACATTCCGCCAAGGCCGCTTTTCCTCACTTGTATCGTTAGGCTATGACATGACAGACGGCACACAGGAGAATTTCGACTTCCGACAGAAGAACCTTTATGCCAAAATTGGCTACCAGTTCAATCAGCACTGGAACCTCGGTGCCGACTACTCCTTGATGAACTTCATCGGCAATGGCCCTATCTATCCACGCCTCAGCAACCCGGAGTCTAACGACATATATCACCCAAACGTAACACGTGGAGAAAGTTCTGTCACACTCAACAACTCCTACAACAAAACAAACGGAAGCCTCAGAACCTATTATAGTTACGGCAATCACTTCATCGACGACCCACGGCATTTCCATAGTGTGGACGACCGCTTCGGCATCCTCCTCTACCAGACATTGCAAACATGGAAGGGAGCCTCTGCCACACTGGGCTTTGACTTCGACCACTACACAGGCAAGATACCCGTATCGGGCGGTCGACCTCACACAGAGGGAAGTGTCCAGACCATGACCCGCAAAAGCGTCACGGAATACTCGCCCTACATCACCCTTACACAAAACCTGTTGTCCGACGTGTTGACGATTGATGCAGGAGTACGCATGGCCATGAGCAACCGGTTCGGCACACATTGGGTGCCACAGGCTGGCATCACCCTCCATCCCGCTACCGACTGGACGCTACACGCTTCACTTGCCAAAGGCTACCGCAACCCTTCGTTCCGCGAGCTATACCTCTACCGGCCCGCCAATCCCGACCTGGAGCCGGAACGGATGATGAACTATGAAGCCGGCATCAGCCACCGTTTCTCCAGATTGTTCAACGCCGACCTCACCGCCTACTTCTCAGAGGGGGCAAACCTGATACAGACGCTCAACATGAAGAATGTGAACACCGGAAGGTTCATCAACAAGGGCATTGAACTGTCGCTTGCCAGCCATCCGACAGACAGAGTCTAGCTGCGTGCCGCCTACAGCTATCTGCACACATCGGTCAGCAACCTGACAGCAGCACCCAAGAACATGTTCTCCATAGGAATACAATGGCAACCGCTTCCACAGTTTACCGTAGACACGGACGTGAAGAGCATACACGGCCTCTACGTGTGGACCGACCGCACACACGAACACTACACCGTATGGAACATGAAACTTACCTGGGCAACCACGTCATGGTTCAACGTTTTCGCCACGCTCAACAACATCACTGCCACGCATTATCAAATCAATCACGGCTACGACATGCCTCGGTTTACAGCCATGGGCGGCATCAGGATAAGACTCTGACCATCCGGCTTGGAAACAATCATGCAAGAGAAAAACTCAATGGTCTTTCATCTTGCATGCAATATTCACTGCCGGAACATGAAAAAGGTGCTTATGACTCAATCATCATAAGCACCTTTTTCATGTAAATGCACATACGCCCCAAAATATGATTTCTCCTGTAATCTCAGTCTGTAGAGTAAGGTCAATCTCAAATGAAACAACCTTCCATCCGTGACGTATCTTTCGTATTCATAACTGTTCCCTCCTCAAAGAGGAAACAGCTATGCCGCTTTCGTGATCCTAACTAAACGACTAATAAGGAACAAGTCGGCTACTTAGGGGTTATCGTTTAATTCTAAGAATTCAATATCTATAGACGAGGGTATGCCTTCCGAGGTTG
>CAJKDU010000024.1 GCA_905198745.1 uncultured Prevotella sp.
ACTGACAATTAGATCGTTAGGTTGTTTTTGACTGATTTACGAGCATCCCTAATTATACTGATGGTCAAGTTCTGAAGTCCGAGAATTGCACGGTTACTTTAGGCAATGATGGCGGTACTTGGACTGCTAAACCAAATAACGTTGGAAATTTTACGGCTTATGTTTCTGGATCAAATAGTCCAAAAGATGCTGATGGAGCTGGCTATAAAGCTGAGAATAAGAATGTTCCTACAGCAGGAACCTATTATGTAGTTCAGGCTTCTAAAAATGGAACAGTTGTTTTGGGTATGGTATTGAACGCAAACAAAAGTTTTTATATAGCAGGTCCTGACGGTTCTTCTATCCCCTCATCGGATTTTGTCATAAAAGATAAAGACGGAAATGAAGTAACGTTGAGCACTGATAATAAAGCTTCAGAAAAAGTATATGGTACTGTGGAATTTAAGGTTGCAGCAAATCAACCATATACTGTTTTCTGCGCAGGTTCTAAATTGGGATTCTATGGCGTTGAATTTACCCCCAGTGGTGAGTCCGCTATTGCCAACATCAGTGCAGACAAGGCAAACGAGAACGCTCCTGTTTACAACCTCAACGGCCAGAAAGTGTCTAAGGACTATAAGGGTGTGGTTGTGAAGAACGGCAAGAAGTACGTTCAGAAGTAAACGCACGGATTCAGCTAAAGAGTAAGTCGGATGTTGTTATCCGACGAATAAAAAGAAGTTAAACCGCTATTCCGCGGATTTGTAATCAGCTTCCTGGAGTTCCAGCCTTACGGCATGGAATGGAAGAAGCTTAAAGGTAATTACAAATCCCAGGAATAGCGGTTTATCATTTCTTGTCGGCGGAGTTCAAATGTGCCGGAACCTATGATGCATGTTTTGTTTCTTCGTTTATCATTTATCCAAATGATAAACGACATCTCACGATTCCTTATGGGATATAGGCGAGTATGATAGGGCATTGTAATATATCTTCTTATGCTTTATAACGATTACGGTTCCGGCAGGTTGTAAATCCGCCGGAACCGTAATGTCGTTTTTATTCTTGTTGCCGCTTCAATCAGAGCAACTCATTTACTTGATAATCTTGTCTATCTTAGTCTTGCCGTCGGCAAATACCACCTTGCGGATATTGATGCCCGTTTGTGGCGTGTCAAGACGCTTGCCGTCGAGAGAGAAGTATTCGGTGCGAAGCACCTTGTTGTTGTAGTTGGTGTCACTGATGCCTGTGGTGCTTGCCACGGTGCCGGTGATGACCACTTGGTGCATGGCGCACTGCTTTGGACTGCTCTTTTCCTTACCATTGTAATTGTAGACATAGACCACAAGGCTGCTTGTGCCGTTGGCTGCCGTTGCCGTAACATCGTGGCTAAAGGCTGTCCACCACCCGTTTTCCGCATTGTTGCGGTTAGGCCGTTGTCCGGTGACGATGGATGTTTCACCCGAAGCGTTTTCCCAAGCCACATCATAGTTGCCGCCATCTGTTCCGCAGCGTGTGATGTTGAAAGCAACATTGGTAGGCTGGAACTTCATGCCGTCGGCAGTGATTATGCTGAACTTGATGACGTCGTTTTCCGTGGCTGCAGTGCTTGTAACGATGGGTTGGAGCTTGGTTTGCACTGTGCCATTGTTGCTGGCGGTGCCCGAAATGCTCATGTTGCTGCCCAACGTGATGGCGGTGGAGGCAATGGCTCCGGCTATATTGCTGGAGATAACAGGCTTCTCGTTGGTGTTTCCGGTGTTGAAAGCCCATGTGATAGTTCCACTTTCGCCTGTGATGGTTTCTGGAGTGTCGGGTGTTTCGGTACCTCCGCTTTCTCCGCCACCACTGTTCTCCACGCGTTCCACCACACGTCCTGTGTAATACTCAATGCCTTCGGCTTTGGTCACTGTCGGATAGTATTCGTCTACGGGTGATATGGCATCGGCGTTCTCGTTCTTCATGATTTCTTCCACGAGCGAGTTGGCATAAACCTCCAGGTTTGTGTAATAGCCTTTGGAGTCAAGCGTGTAGGTCTTGGCGTCGGAGGCGTCGTTAGGATTGAGGCCGTTGGCAGTCTCCCATGCGTCAGGCATGCCGTCCTTGTCTGAGTCGTAGCCTTGCGCCCATGAACCCGTGGGGAAATTCTTCTCCGTGTAGCCGTCAACATCCGACACTAAGTCGATGCGGCCCTGCTTCTTTGTTACCGAGCCTTTGTAGGTCGGCTTGCCACTTTTGGCTTCTTTCATATAACGGTCGTCCACGTCGTCGCGGAACATGCTGGCACCGCAGTATTCAAGTATCTTGTTGTATGCCACGGCAGCCGTATGGGTGGTGACCACGCCCGTAGGAGCCGGCGAATCGAGTTTCATTTTCACACAGGAAACGCCGTTGATGGTCACGTGGTCGGCATCATAGAAATTGTTCTTGTCTTCTGTATACCGTTCTCCATTAAGTGTATATGTTCCGTTGTCATAGCTCACGCCGTTCCAGTCTCGGTTGTTGACAATCGTCCCGTTGTTGGTGCAGGTTGTATTGCCCGAGATATAGTATCGGCTTGTCATTCCGTAATATTCCGGATGTTTACTGTCAGAATTGCCGGAAGATGATACAGTTACTTGGGTAATGACAGAAGGAGATGTCTCCGGCCCCGCTTTGTAGTAATTGTTCACAATGTTTACTTGTCCGCCGCCAGGACCGCCATAGCAGCTACCGCTACCGTAATTGTTCATCAGGCAGTTGCGGAAGTCAACGTTCTCGGCTTGTACAGGATTTTTCCATTTGTAAGTGGCATAGTCATAATTGTCGTTGTAGCCGGTCCATCCGTAGCGTGCGCCGTTGAAACGTGGTGAGCGATTAGCCACATGGGCAATCATATTATGGTGGAAACTGGCGAGCTTGCCGCCCCAGATGCCGCCATAGCCATGGGCACCTTTGTCGTGTCCGGCATTGCAAAGACTTTCCGCCACCGTACACCACTGCATGGTAAAGTTGTTGTTGTCATAGAACGATGCCACCTCGTCGATGCTCCAGCTGAACGAGCAGTGGTCGAAGATGATGCCCGTGCGATGGCGTTGAGTTGAAGCGTCGGCGCCGTCGTTCACGTCTTTTTCCTGTCCGCGGCGTATGCGGATGAAGCGGATGATGTTGTTGCTGCCGGGACTAACGGTGTAGTAGCGCAGGGTGATGCCCGGATAGGGTGCCGTTTGGCCGAGGATGGTGGTGTTGTCGCCTATACTCAGATTAGACGCCAAGGGTATGACGCCTGCCACGTCGAAGACGATGATTTTCTTGCTGGAGCCGCTCACTGCTGCTCGGAGCGATCCGGTGCCCTTATCGTTGAGATTGGTCACGTGGATAATGTTACCGCCGCGCCCGCCTGTGACGTAGCGTCCGTGACCTTCGGCTCCGGGGAACGCAGGTGCTTGCGCCATGATAGCTCCGGTGCAGGTTGCCATGAAGAGTGTGGATAAAAACTTTTTCATTGTTTCTCTCTAATTATTGGTTTATGGATTACTATATAAAAAAGCACAAGAAAACTAAAGACAAGAGTGGTTAATGATTGTAGTCTTTAGTTTCCTTGCGTTTATGTTGTTGTACGTATTACTTCACGTTGATGGTGGAGTTGGTGTTGTAGCCCATGCGTTCCATTTCGAGCGAAGCCCAGATGAAGGGGCCTACGCCCTTGGCGTCGTTGTCGCGGATGGGTTCGCTCATGTAGTAGTTGAACGAGCCATCGCGCTTGGGGTTCTTGGCAGGGCCAAGACCTGACACGGAGCAGCAACGGGTGAGCGAGATGGTCTTGTCGGCGTTCACACGGATGAAGTTCTTAAGAATTCCGTCGTAAGCCTTCAGGCCTGCCTTCTTGAAACTGTCGTTGAGGTAGCCAAGGCGGTTGCCCTTGAGCAGGCAATAGGCAAACATGGACGAGGCGGTGGACTCCAAGTAGTTCTTGGGGTCTTTCACGTCGAGCACGTCATACCATACACCGCTCTTCTTGTCCTGGTATTTCACTACAGAACTCATTGCCTTGTTGAACATCTTGATGAGTTCGGGGCGCTGTGCATGGTCTTCGGGCAGCACGTCGAGCACTTCAATCATGGCCATGGTGAACCATCCCAGTGCACGTGCCCAGGTATGCTGACTGAGGCCTGTCTCCTTGTTGGCCCAGAACATGGTGTGAGTCTCGTCCCAGGCATGTTTCCAAAGGTCGGTCTTTTCGTCGTAGGTGCGGTTGAAAGTGCGGGTAATCTGCATCAGGGCATCGTCGTAGATCTTCTTTGGCTTCTTGGCAAGCTGAGGGGCTGCCATGGTGTAGTAGGGCAGGCCCATGAAGATGCCGTCGAGCCAAACCTGATTGGCATAGATGGCTTTGTGCCACCACACGCCTTCCTTGGTGCGGGGCTGCTTAAGAAGCTGCTTGTACATGGTCTTCAGAGCCTTCAGTTCTCCCTCTTGCGGGTCGAGCTGATACATGCGGTAGATGAAGCGTGCGGTGCGGATGTTGTCGAGGTTGAAGTCCTCATATTTGTAGCCTGTCACGGTGCCGTCCTTGGCAATCATCTTGGCTGGATAAGCCTTGCAGTAGTCCAGCAGAGAGTTATCCTTGTAGGCAAGATAAGTGTCGAGTATAGACTCCAGTTCGATGCCCATTACGTAGCTCCACTTGGGCTTCTTGGAGAAGTCGAGCATGTAGGACTCGGGCACGCGCTGCATCTCCGACTTGGCAAGCCATTCGCTGTAGTGCTTGTAGGGCTTGGTGTCGAGTGTGAGGTTGCCGTTAATCATGAGGTTGTCGAAGTGAAGGTCATGGCTCTTGCCTGTCTTTCTCACGTGTTCGTCCTGCACGCCGTTGAACGTACAGTTCTTCACGTTGATGTTGTATATGTTGTCCGCGTCGTCAAGTCCGTTGAGCAGGATGCCGTAGCGACTCTTCTGACAGGTGACGTTCTCCATGTAGACGTTGCGCACGGTGGGGTTGAAACCGCGCTTGGCAGCCTCTTTGGGCTCGTAACACAAGTTGATGCGGAGCACTGCTTCGCGGCATTGTCCAACCTTGACATTGCGCATGTAGATATTTTCCGTGAGTCCGCCACGACAATTGTTGGTCTTGATGCGGAGTACGCGGTCGAGGTTAGGCGAGTCCATCTCGCAGTTTTCCACGAACACGTTGTTCACGCCGCCGGAGATTTCAGAGCCTACCACAACGCCGCCGTGTCCGTCTTCCATCTTGCATCCACGCACGATGATGTTGCGGCTTGGAATGTTCCATTTGCGTCCGTCTTCGTTGCGTCCACTCTTGATGGCAATGCAGTCGTCGCCGGTGTGGAACACGCAGTTCTCGATGAGTACGTTCTCGCACGACTCAGGGTCGCATCCGTCGCCGTTGGGGCCTTCGTTCCAAATCTTCACGCCACGCACGGTGATGTTTTTGGAAAGCAGGGGGTGGATAACCCAGAAGGGAGAGTTGAGCATGTAGACGCCCTCGATGAGGATGTTCTCGCACTGGTAGAAGTTGACCAGCTGTGGGCGCAAGCCTTTGCCCTTGCCCATCACGCGCTTTTCGATAGCCACACCGTCCTGTGCCATCTTGAACAGTTCGGGGCGTCCTATCTTCTGTGATTCGGGTGTGCCTTCTGCCGTCCATCCGAAACGGGGTGCACCGCACATGGGCCACCATGTCTTCTTGTTGCCGCCGCCGTCTATAGTGCCTTCACCGGTGATGGCAATGTTCTTGGCCTGATAGGCATAGATGCAGGGCGAATAGTTGATGCAGTCGAGACCTTCCCAGCGTGTGCGCACGTTGGGGTAGAGGCTGGGGGCGAATACGAACTGCAGCCGGGCGTCTTTCTGTATCTCCAGGTTCACGTTGCTTTTCAGGGTGATGGCTCCCGTCTTCCATTCGCCTGCCGGGATAACCACCTTGCCGCCGCCAGCCTTGGAGCAGGCAGCGATGGCCTTGTTGATGGCTGTCTGGTTCTTGGCAGCTGTCGCCTTGACAGACGCACCATACTTGGTGATGTTGTAGGTGCGGTTGGCAAATGTGGGTTGCTGGATGTTCTGCTCAATGTTGGGATACTCGGTGTCCCAGGCAGAAGCCATCATCGACAATGGCATCAGGAGTGCCATCAATACGAGTTGGATTAGTTTCATTTGTTTGCTATTGGTTGATGATTATTATACGTGTAATCTGAAAACTCCACAAAGATACTAATTATTTTCCTAAGCGGCAACCTGAGATGTGAGTATTATTCTTTTTTATGTTTTGAAACACGTTTGGAGGGGCGCAAATGTTAAATATGAAATATTTATGCCCAAATATTTGCATTTATCATGAATAAGGTCTATATTTGCCACAGATTTTAGGTTTCGCAATTTTTTAACGAAATCATCTTCTTGAGGTTGGTAGCATCCTGCACCAACCTCTTTTGGTGCCTATACATTTCTTTGAAGAAAATTTGGCGGGTTGCTTTAAAAACATTACCTTTGCAACGTTAATCGTTTTAAATTATCTGCCTATAGTAAGACTTTACTTCATCAAAAAAGTAAAATAAAGAATGGAAAATTTCGCAGAAATGACCGACGAAGAGTTGGCATTGGCGTATATGAACGGAGACAATTTGGCTTTTGACGAATTGCTTTCACGTACGCAGGATGCCCTTTTCTCATACATTTTGTTTGTGGTGCACGACAAGGAGGTGGCAGACGACATCTTTCAGGAAACCTTCGTCAAGGTGATTGTCAGACTGCAGCAAGGCAGATATGTTATTTCGGGTAAATTTTACGGATGGATTACGCGCATTGCGCACAATGCCATCATGGACTGGTATCGTGACCAGTGCAGCAACCGCATTGTCGAGGCTACTCCCGACAACGACTTGTCGTTGCTCCGTTCTACGCAGCAGGATGTGTTCAACCGTGAGAGCCAGTATGTGCGCGAACAGGTGCTCAACGATGTGAAGAGGCTGATGGAAAATCTGCCACCCACCCAACGTGAGGTGGTCTACATGCGCTTTTATCAGGAGATGTCGTTCAAGGAGATTGCCGATGCTACGGGTGTGAGCATCAACACCTCGCTTGGACGCATGCGCTATGCCGTGCTCAATCTGCGGCGAATGGCGCGTGAGCACGGCGTGATTCTGCAGCTCGACTGACTTTATGGTCGCAGTTGCTTGAGTGCATGGATGGTGGAGAGCGGGTCGGTAGACTTGAAAATGTAGCTGCCGCTCACCAATACGTCAGCTCCAGCCTTGACCACTCTTGGCGCTGTTTCGGCTTGTATGCCTCCGTCAATCTCGATAAGCGCATGGCTACCTGTCTCTTCTATCAGCTTTTTCAGCCGCTCGGTCTTGCGGATGGTGTTCTCTATGAATTTCTGTCCGCCGAATCCGGGGTTTACGCTCATCAGCAATACCATGTCCACGTCGCGTATCACGTCTTCGAGTACGCCCACCGGGGTGGATGGGTTCAGCGTTACGCCAGCCTTCATGCCGGCGGCATGTATTTCCTGAATGGTGCGGTGCAGGTGTAGACATGCCTCGTAGTGCACGTTCATCATCATGGCGCCCAACCGTGCGGTCTGCTCCACATAGCGTTCGGGGCGTTCTATCATATAGTGTACGTCGAGCGGTTTTCGGCAGACTTTAGCCACGGCTTCCATCACGGGGAACCCGAAGGATATGTTGGGTACGAAGTTGCCGTCCATCACGTCGAGGTGAAGCCAGTCGGCTTCACTTTGGTTAATCATTTCCAAATCGTGTTGCAGGTTGGCAAAGTCGGCAGCCAGCAACGAGGGTGATACCATTGTCTTCATTTGTTTGCGGCGGTTCAATTTAAACAAAACGACTGTTTGCGCCCGTTTATCTTGATGACGCGGTATGTGTAGGCAAGCTGGCGAATGATGGCCAGTGTCTTTTCTGAAGGTTTGATTTCTTCTGGTGTAAATATGTTCATAGGCAATTCTTCTTGTTTTACTCTGTTTTTATGTCTTAATAACGCAAGCTTTTGGTGATTATTACATCCTGAAAGAACATTTTTATAAATTTGTTTAGTCACAGGGAATGTCACTGTTTGCGCCTTGTTAGTGGCAGGTTTCTCCCTTGTCCCATGGCCTGGGCAATGAATGCCCACGGCTTGGGCATCGATTGCCCAAATGGAGAGAATGATTTTGGGCATTTCTTTCTCATGGTCTTTATGCGGTTGGCTGATAGGGGGTAGAGTGATAGATAGTGATAGATAAGTGATGGATGTGGAGCATCTATCACTTGGTGTAGTGTGCTGAATGTCAGTAAAATATTGTAAGAAACAGCGCAAAAAGTGATAGGTGATAGATATTTCCGAAAAAATGAATTCATGTGTGCGTCATTCTTGTTGCGCATCGTATGATGTAGGCAGAGAACGACACACGAAACCTGATTGGGAGTTAGAGAAATTAGGAAAATTGTGGCAAATAGATAAAAAAGTGTGGAAAAAGTTTGCAGCTTAAAATTTATTTGCTACTTTTGCAACCGAATAAACAAAACAATAGCGAAATGAAACAAATGGTATCTAATGCATGGTGGTGGCGTAGCTCAAGATTGAAAAAGTCGTGAGTCGCATTGCCGTATCGATACCGTACAAGATATAAAGAAGGCCTGCCGTTCATCACGACAGGCCTTCTTTTCGTTTTGGCATTTCATCGAATAAACAACTTAAACACATACAACTATGGAGATGAAAACAATTCTACAGAGACTACTCAATCATGAAGAGCTCAATCGCAAGGAAACCCATGACATTCTGCTTGGCATCACCCGTGAAGAGTATCCCACAGAACAGGTGACCGCTCTCATCACAATGCTTCAGATGAGGGGCATAGCGGTGGACGAACTGCTTGGATTCCGCGACGGCATACTTGAAACCGGTGTGCACGCACAGCTCGATGCCGACCGCTATATCGATGTGGTAGGAACCGGCGGTGACGAGAAAAACACGTTCAACATCTCCACTTGCGCCTGCTTTGTTATTGCCGGAGCCGGCTATAAGGTGGCCAAGCACGGCAACTATGCCGCTACTTCCACCAGTGGTGCCAGCAATGTCATTGAGCAGCATGGCGTGAATTTCACCAATAATCTCGACCAGCTCAATCGCTCCATCAACGAGTGTGGCATGGTCTATCTGCATGCGCCGCTCTTTGCCCGAGCCATGAAGTATGTGGCACCCATACGCAAGGCCCTGCAGTTTCCCACTCTGTTCAACTTGCTCGGTCCGTTGGTGAACCCCTCTCAGCCCCAATGCCAGTTGCTTGGCGTGGCCAATCTCGACCAAATGCGCCTCTATAGCAATGTCTACCAAAAACTCGGTGTCGATTACGGCATCGTGAACAGCATAGACGGCTACGATGAAATTTCGCTTACGGGCAGTTTCAAGGTGACCACCAACCACTTGGAGCACATCTATACACCAGCCGACCTCGGCCTGCCTACCACACAGGACGACAACCTCAAGGGTGGCAACACCAAGGAAGAGGCCAACGCCATCTTTGACAGTGTGCTTGAGAACCGTGCCATGGAAGACCAGAAGAATGTGGTCATAGCCAATGCTGCCTTCGGCATACACGTCATTGACGGCAGTAAGTCCGTAGACGAAAGCATTGCCATGGCGCGCGAGAGCATAGAGAGCGGCAAGGCACTCGGCGTGCTCAAGAAGTTCGTGGAAATCAATTCGTAAACCAACCGCTAAGACAATACTCACGATGGACATACTTGAAGAAATCACGGCCTACAAACGCCAGGAAGTGGAGCGCATGAAAGCGCAGTTGGCTCCACATCTATTATATAATAAGGTGGAACAGATGCTTGATCGTCCGGTACCCTCCATGAGCCAGGCTCTGACTGAAGCCCAGACGGGCATCATTGCCGAGTTTAAGCGCAAGTCGCCCTCCAAGGGATGGATCAAGCAAGAAGGCAAGGCACAGGAGATACCTTTGGGCTACCAGCAGAATGGTGCGGCAGCCCTGAGCATACTCACCGACGAACACTATTTCGGCGGCAACGACGAGTTTATCGTTGAGGCGCGCCGTTCGGGCGTCACTATTCCTGTGCTCTACAAGAACTTTGTGGTTGACGAGTACCAACTTTTCCAAGCCCGTGTCTGCGGAGCCTCGGCAGTGCTTCTCATTGCTGCCGACCTGAAACTGGCGGACTGCCGTATGCTGCTCCACACTGCCCACGAACTCGGCCTTGAGGTGCTGCTCGAGATGCACTCAGAGAACGAACTCGACTATGCCGATCTGGAACCCGATATGTATGGCATCAACAACCGCAACCTCGGCACCTTCGTGACCGATGTGGAAAACTCCTTCCGCATGGCTCGGCGCCTGCCGCAGGCAGGTTGCAAGGTGAGCGAAAGCGGCATCAGCCATCCCGACACCGTGCGCCAGCTCAAGTTGGCAGGCTACAAGGGATTCCTCATCGGCGAAAACTTCATGAAATCCGATAACCCCGGAGCCTCGCTCCGACAATTCATCGAACAATGCTGATTAAGGTATGTGGCATGCGTGAGCCCGACAACATTCACGCCGTAGAGCAGTTGGGCATAGACCTGATGGGCTTCATCTTCTATTCCAAGAGTCCCCGATACGTGGCGATGCAACGCTCGCTGGCAGGCATCTTGCCCGACTGTGCAGAAGAGGCCCTGCAAGACCGAGACCACAACATGGCGAGGGTAGGGGTGTTCGTAGACGATATGCCTCAGAATATAGTGACAAGAGTGGTCAACTTTGGTCTTGACTATGTGCAGTTGCACGGCAATGAGAGCACGGTGATGATAGACAACCTCCGTGCCACGCTTGACCCGGACATCCATAAGGGGGTGAAAATCATCAAGGCCATCAGCGTGGCCTCGGCAGACGACTTGCTGAAGGCCGATGTCTACCAGGGGCATGTAGACCTGCTGCTCTTCGACACGAAGTGCCCGACCAAGGGAGGTAGCGGTGAACAGTTTGATTGGACTGTGCTCGACCACTACGCAGGAAAGATCCCTTTCCTGCTTAGCGGAGGCATCGGACCGGAAGACGCCGCAAGGGTGAAAATGTTTAAACATCCGCAATGTGCGGGCATAGACCTG
Organism: uncultured Prevotella sp.; assembly: GCA_905198745.1. Lineage (GTDB taxonomy): Bacteria > Bacteroidota > Bacteroidia > Bacteroidales > Bacteroidaceae > Prevotella. Next base: position 11,086 of record CAJKDU010000024.1, read on the forward strand.
AACTCGAGGTTTGAATCCTCACCCGGCGTGAAAGACGTGAAGCTGCTCAAGCGATTCATTGACGAAGTGAGAAAGTGAAAATCAATATGACAAGGAAAACAAACAACACAAAAGAATATGAACAAAATAAACCAGTTATTTGCCGAAAGTCAGCGTGAGGGACGCAAGTTGCTCTCGCTCTATTTCTGTGCCGGCTGCCCCACGTTCGAAGGTACAGCCGACGTGCTCCGAGCCATGCAGCGCAAGGGCATAGCCATGGTCGAAGTGGGCATGCCCTTCAGCGACCCACTGGCAGACGGCCCGGTCATCCAGAGTGCAGGCACCAAGGCTCTGAAGAACGGTATGTCGCTCGACAAACTCTTCGCACAGCTTGCCTCCGTCAAGGACGACGTGCACATTCCCCTTATCATCATGAGCTACCTCAACGTCATTATGCACTATGGCTTTGAACGCTTCTTCCAGCGTTGCGTGGAGTGCGGCGTTTCGGGCACCATCATTCCCGACCTTCCCTTCAAGGACTATCTGGAAGATGTGAAGCCCATAGCCGACAAGTACGACATACGGGTCATCATGATGATTACCCCGGAAACCAGCGAAGACCGCATCCGCTTCATCGACGAGCATACCGACGGCTTTATCTATATGGTCAGTTCGGCAAGCACTACCGGTGCCCAGCAGAGCTTTGATGAACAGAAGCAGGACTACTTCCGCCGCATCAATGCCATGAACCTGCGCAATCCGCGCATGATAGGTTTCGGTATCAGCAACAAGCAGACACTCGACAGTGCGCAGGCCAATGCTGCAGGAGCCATTATCGGCAGCAAGTTTGTCACCCTGCTTGATGAACTCAAAGACCCCGACAAGGCCCTTGACGCTCTCTATGAAGCTTTGAAGAAATAATGCCCCCAACTAAACAACAATATCATTATGGGAAAATATAATGTAGACAAAAACGGATTCTTCGGCAAGTTTGGCGGTGCCTATGTGCCGGAGATACTCTATAAGTGTGTGCACGACCTGCAAGACTGCTATGAGCAGATCATCGAGAGTGAAGATTTCAAGAACGAATACCATCAGTTGCTCCGCGACTATGTGGGCCGTCCTTCTCCTCTCTACTATGCCAAGCGTATGAGCGAGAAGTACGGTTGCCAGCTCTACCTGAAGCGCGAAGATCTGAACCATACGGGTGCCCACAAAATCAACAACACCATAGGCCAGATTCTCATGGCCAAGAAGATGGGCAAGACACGTATCATTGCCGAGACCGGAGCCGGACAGCACGGCGTGGCCACAGCCACCGTGTGTGCACTGATGAACATGAAGTGCGAAATCTTCATGGGCAAGACCGACGTGGAACGCCAGCACACCAATGTGGAGCGAATGAAGATGCTCGGTGCCGAGGTGCATCCCGTTACAACGGGCAATATGACCCTGAGTGATGCTTGCTCCGAGGCCATACGCGACTGGTGCCGCCATCCGCAGGACACCTTCTACATTGTCGGGTCTACCATGGGGCCGCATCCCTATCCCGACATCGTGGCCAAGATGCAGAGCGTCATCTCGGAAGAAATCAAGTGGCAGCTTGAAGAGAAAATCGGTCGTGACTATCCCGACTATCTTATAGCCTGTGTGGGAGGCGGCAGCAATGCTGCGGGAACCATCTATCATTATATGGACGACGAGCGTGTGAAGATTGTGCTTGCCGAAGCAGGCGGCCACGGTGTGGACACAGACTACACTGCCGCCACCATACACTGTGGAACGGAAGGCATCATCCATGGTGCGCGTACGCTCGTGATGCAGGATGAAGACGGACAAATCAAGGAGGCCTTCACCATTTCTGCCGGTCTCGACTATCCGGGCATAGGACCCATGCATGCCAACATGGCGGAAGACGGACGCACCAAGGTGCTGGCAGTCAACGACGACGAGGCTATCTATGCCGGCTATGAACTGACCCGCATGGAAGGCATCATCCCCGCCATAGAGAGTGCCCATGCCGTGGCTGCCCTCAAGAAAGTGAAGTTCCAACCTTCAGACGTGGTGGTGCTCACCGTGAGCGGACGCGGCGACAAGGATGTGGAGACCTATCTCAAGAACAAACAAATGGCTAAGGAATATGGCAACTTCTAAACGTTTCAACTATCACACCGTCACCCGGACTATCCTGGCCGACCTCTATACACCGGTAGGCGTATATATGCACTTGCGCGACATTTGTCCGCAGAGTGCCCTGATGGAGAGTTCCGACTATCATGAGTCAAACAACTCGCGTTCGTTTATTGGCGTGAATCCTATTGGGCATGTGGCTCTCAGCCACGGATTTGCCGACTGCTGCTTGCCCGACGGCACCCGGCTTCACACACCCATTACCGATGACTATCCCAGCGAGCGTGCCATCAATGACTTTGTAGGCAGCTTCAAGGTTGAGGGCGACAAGTCGGAATTGGTGGGCATGTATGGTTATACATCGTTCAATGCCGTGCGCTATTTCGAACATATCCCCGTCAAGGACTCGACAGCACAGAAGAATGATGCGCCCGACTTGCTCTATATCCTGTACAAGGACATCATTGAATTCGACCATTTCAACAACACCATCACCTTCATTTCCCTGGAGGCTGATGGCGAGCATGAGGCCGAGGCTCGTATAGACCGCTTGCTGATGCTCATCAACAAGCAGAATGTCAAGGCATATCCCTTCCATCCCGTTGGCGACACCACGTCGACCCTTACAGACGAGGAGCACAAGGCCAACATACGCAAGTGTATCAAGCACTGCCTCAGGGGCGACGTGTTCCAAATCGTTATTTCGCGTCGCTTTGTGCAGAAATATGAGGGCGACGACTTCAAACTCTATCGTGCCCTGCGCAGCATCAACCCCAGTCCCTACCTTTTCTACATGGACTTCGGTGGATTCCGTATCTTCGGTTCCTCACCCGAAACGCATTGCCGCATTGAGGGTGATAAGGCATACATCGACCCCATTGCCGGCACTACCAAACGTACGGGCGATGCTGAGGCTGATCGCCGCGGTGCAGAGTTCCTGCGCAACGACCCCAAGGAAAATGCCGAACACGTGATGCTGGTGGACTTGGCTCGCAACGACTTGAGCCGCAACTGTCATGGTGTGAAGGTGGACTTCTACAAAGGCCTGCAATACTACAGCCATGTGATACATCTCGTGAGCCGTGTGTCGGGCACACTCGACAAGGGCGCAGACAAAATCAAGGCTTTCATCGACACTTTCCCGGCCGGCACTCTGAGCGGTGCGCCAAAGGTGCGTGCCATGCAGATTATCAGTGAGTATGAGCCGCATAACCGTGGCGCTTACGGTGGTTGTATCGGCTATATTGGATTGAACGGTGACTTGAACCAAGCCATCGTCATCCGAACATTCATCAGCCGCAACGGAGAACTGTGGTTCCAGGCTGGCAGCGGCGTGGTGGCCAAGAGCAACGACGAGTATGAACTGCAGGAAGTGAACAGCAAGCTCGGTGCTTTGCGCCGTGCCATTCTGTTGGCAGAAGACATGTAATCTTTCTAAACAAGTACGACATGAAAATAGTAATTATAGACAACTACGACTCGTTCACCTATAATCTGGCTCATCTGGTCAAGGAACTGGGTGCTGAAGTCACCGTCTATCGCAATGACCAGTTCCAGTTAAATAAGCTGGAACCTTTCGATAAAATCATTCTCAGTCCAGGTCCGGGCATTCCTTCCGAAGCCGGCCTGTTGCTGGACGTCATCAAGGCGTATGCCGGCAAGAAGCCCATCTTGGGCGTTTGTCTCGGCCATCAGGCCATAGGCGAGTATTTCGGAGGTAAACTCACCAATCTTTCCGAAGTGTTCCATGGCGTTGCTACGGAGGGAACGCAACTGGCTAACGACTATATATTTGACAGTTTGCCGCGGCGCATTGTCATGGGCAGGTATCACAGTTGGGTGGTAGACCGCGAGAACTTTCCTGATTGTTTAGAGGTGACAGCCGAGAGCGATGAAGGACAAATCATGGCACTCCGTCACCGGCATTACGACATACATGGCATACAGTTCCATCCCGAGAGCGTTCTTACGCCCGAGGGAAGAGTCATGGTGGATAATTTCTTAAAACACTGATGTGTGTCCAGCGGCAGTCTTCCGTCAAGGGTAATTCCGGGAGATTGCCGTTTTCTCTTTTGTATAAGGATTCAATTTGGCTCTGGATTTGCCTTCTCGAGCCAAATTGATGCTTGGGCTTGGTAACTTCCTGCTTGTTTAATGGAACACGCCATGTCTGCATTAGGCATAGTGGGTACTACAAATCGCCGAACCTGTGCAGGTTCGGAATGGCAAACTCTGAAGAATGTGGCTTACGTAGCCGGTGTGGTCGGCGCTTGTATTAGAAGTGGATTTGTTGTGCAATTCTTGTTTTTGCCCCATTTTCTTGTAGACTACAGTCTTTTTTCTTACTTTTGCAGCATGGACAAATAGTATTAACCTGTTAAGATTTACCCACAATGAAGAAACTTTTATTACTGTTTATTGCCGTATCGTTGCCCCTGTTCTTGCGGGCGCAGGTGGCTATGGGGTTAGACGACATGTCGGAAAACCAGATTGATCGTATCCTCAATGCAAGCAAGAAAGTGGTGCTGCACTGCATGCGCATCATCGAGCAAGGAAAGGATACTCAACTGACCAAAGAAACATTTACGCTCATTTTCGACTACCCTTATGGCGGATGCGACTTTTATGTAAAAGGTGAAAAGTACGCTTATTTCTTGAGTCGTCCCATGCATGCACAGAAAAAATATATTGATAAAGATGACTATCACATGTTGGCATACAAGTTTAACGTGACCGACAAGAATTATCTAGCATTCAATTTTTTCACGTATCAGGGGTCTATGTATCTTCCTACGATGGCGTGGTATGTCAACGACAATGCTTTTAACAGCTACTCAATAATGTCAGTAGACTTCTACGATACATCCGACAGGCTGATTGCCTCGTCTTATGCTCCACTGACGGCATCGGATATAGATAGTGGCAATTTGTTGCAGTGCTGGGTGGAAAACGTATATAAGCGTTATAGATAAACGCGGTAAATGTAAACAAAATTCAGCGTCACTGTGAACTGTGAGCCGTTGACGGATGCGTTACTCTGCCAGTAAGCATGCGTGAGTCTGCTGTTTACGGTCGGTCACAGGCAGACTAACGACCCGAAAGTCGGTGCTTTTCCATTTACTTATAGAATACACTGCTTGCCAATCACTTATGTTTCTGGCAAACGGGAAAAGTGTGCCAGAGAATTGTATACGTTTTTCGAAAGTGCAAGAGGGCACAAAGAAAAATGCAAAAGGGAAGCATATCTTGCTCTGCATGGAGCTTGGATATGTTTCCCTTTGCTGTGTGGTGTAGGATTAGAATTCGCTGGTGAAGTGGAATTTGATGTGCTCAAAGTCTTGCTGCGCCATGCTCAGCACGTAGCCCGAGTCGGCGAGGAACACGTCGCGGCCTTCGCGGTCTTTTGCCATGTATTGGTATTTGCGCTTTTTGAAGGCTTCGAGTTCTGCCTCGCTGTCGGCTTCTATCCAGCAAGCCTTGTAGAGATGAACGGGTTCCCAACGGCACTTGGCGTTGTATTCATTCTCCAGTCTGTATTGGATTACTTCAAACTGCAGTTGTCCTACGGTGCCGATAATCTTGCGTCCGTTGAACTGGTTGACAAAGAGCTGCGCTACACCTTCGTCCATCAGTTGTTCTATGCCCTTGTTGAGCTGCTTGCTCTTCATTGGGTCGTCGTTTTCGATATACTTGAACATCTCGGGAGAGAACGACGGAAGTCCGCGGAAGTGGAGCATTTCGCCCTCGGTGAGTGTATCGCCAATCTTGAAAATGCCGTTGTCGGGCAGACCCACAATGTCACCGGGCCACGCTTCGTCGATGGTGCTCTTGCGTTGAGCCATAAATTGGGTGGGCGAAGAGAAACGCACGGTCTTGCCGAGACGTATGTGCTGGTAGGGTTGGTTGCGCACGAACTTGCCGCTGCATATTTTGCAGAAGGCAATGCAGGAACGGTGGTTGGGGTCGATGTTGGCCGTTATCTTGAATATGAAACCGGTGAACTTGGGCTCATCGGGCTGCACCAACCGCTCTTCTGCCTTTGTGGGGCGAGGACTGGGCGCAATCTGCACAAAGCAATTGAGCAGTTCCTGCACACCGAAGTTGTTGAGTGCACTGCCGAAGAACACGGGTGCCACCTTGGCATCGCGGTAGTCTTCCACATTGAATTCGGGATATACTCCATCAACCAGTTCCAGATCGTCGCGCAACTGCTTGGCATCCTGTTCGCCGATGTGGCTTTCCAGTTCCGCACTGTTTACGTCTATTTCCACCTTTTCGGTCACGCGTTGCTTGTCTGGCGTGAAGAGGTCGAGCTTGTTCTCATAGATGTTGTAAACGCCCTTGAACTTGACACCTTGGTTGATAGGCCAGGAAAGCGGGCGTACCTTGATTTGAAGTTCCGTTTCCAGTTCGTCGAGCACGTCGAACGGGTCACGCCCCTCGCGGTCCATCTTGTTGATGAAGATGATAACTGGTGTGTTGCGCATGCGGCAAACGTTCATCAACTTTCGTGTCTGAGCCTCCACACCTTTGGCACTGTCCACCACAATGATGGCGGAGTCAACGGCAGTCAGGGTGCGGTAGGTGTCTTCGGCAAAGTCCTGGTGACCAGGAGTGTCGAGAATGTTGACTTTGTAGCCTTCATAGTCGAACTCCATCACGGAAGTTGATACGGAGATACCACGCTGCTTTTCTATTTCCATCCAGTCGGATGTGGCTGTCTTCTTGATTTTGTTGCTCTTCACGGCACCTGCCACCTGTATCTGTCCACCGAAGAGAAGGAACTTCTCGGTCAGTGTGGTCTTACCGGCGTCAGGGTGGGAGATGATGGCGAACGTTCGCCTGCGTTCTATTTCTTTGTTCATAATTCTGGATTTGTGATTGTTAAACCATCAGCAAGTTGATGCACTTGGCAAGGCTCTCCTCCCAATGAGGAATACGGATGCCGTAGGTTTGCTTAATCTTGGTCTTGTCGAGCACTGAGTAGGCGGGACGTTTGGCTGGTGTGGGATACTCGCTGGTGTGGATAGGATTCACCTGGCAGTCTGTGATGCCAGCCAACCGGTGGATGGCCTTGGTGAAGTCGTACCAGCTTGCCACACCTTCGCCTGAATAGTGGTAGATGCCTGCCACCACACCATGCTCCACGGCAGCCATGATGGCACGTGCCAAGTCGCTGGCATAGGTAGGGGTGCCTATTTGGTCGAAGATAACACCCAGTTCGTCCTTGGTGTGACCTAATCGAATCATTGTCTTCACGAAGTTGTTGCCAAAGGCACTGTAGAGCCATGAGGTGCGGACAACCATGGTGTGCTGGCACAGCTTCATGGCAGACTCTTCACCGGCCAACTTGGTACTTCCGTAGACACTGTTGGGGCATGTGGCGTCGGTTTCGTTGTAGGGCGTGTGTTTGGTGCCGTCAAACACATAGTCTGTGGAAACGTGGATGAGCCAACCGCCACGTTTCTCAATGGCCATGGCCAGGTTGGCAGGAGCCTCTGTATTGATGGCCTTGCAGTTGTCGATGTCGCTCTCGGCTTTGTCCACAGCCGTGTAGGCACTGCAGTTGATGATGCCGTCTATTTCGTGCTCTTCCACATAAGCCGCTACGGCCACGTGGTCTGTCACGTCAAGTTCCTGATGTGAAGTGTTGAAGAATCTGTATTGGGCATATTCCTTTTCTATGGCGCGCAACTCGCTGCCCAACTGTCCGTTGCAACCTGTTATGAGAATGTTCATCTAATTAGTCGTCTTCAAATTTGAGTCCTTCTGTCTTGTCCTTCAGATAATAGTCAGAGAGCATCCCTATGAAGGTCGTGATTTCCTTGATGGCATGTTCTGTGTCTGGAGAAATGGGCTTTTGCTGCAGCCGCAACATCACCACACCATAGAGCGCGTCGAAGCAAGTCTCGATTTCGTTCTCCTCTTTGTTGGCACCATGGTTACGGAGTTCTACAATGAACGGCAACACCTTGTAGTATTCAGCCGTGTAGAAAGGAAACTTGGTGCTTTGGAGCAACATGGAGTGCAGCTCGTTGAGATCCTGTATGACAATCTTGTTGATTTGCAGGTGTCCCTTTTCGCGGCATCCTTCGGCATTCATCATTGTCACGAGATTGCCATACCAGTCGGTGAGCTCGTCTTTCTGCTCGTCTGTATAGTTGAATTTGCTGATGTATTCGCGTTTGATGCGCGATAGTTGGCAACCGTATGCTCTGATGATGTCTTCCACTTGCCACATGTAGAGCAGATATTCTGCTATGCTTTTCTTTCTGAGTTCTTGTGCTACAAACATTAGTATGGGAGTGTATAAAGATTAAAAATTGTGCCGAGCAACATGATGACCGAGCAGAGGATGACGATGCATCCCACTACGCGATTGATGATGAGAATTCCATTGTCGTCGAACTTTCCTCTCACTTTGTCTATAAGCCATGACAATCCAAACCACCAAAGCAGGGCGCCTCCCACCAGGCTCAAGTAGCCTACGGTCATCTCTACCGGACGGTTGGGAACCACAAACGCAAATTGGGCAAAGAGGAAGATGAATAGAAAGATGATGAGCGGATTGGAGAAGGTAACCAGGAAGGCTGTGATGCCGTTGTGCACCAAGGTACCCTTCTGCTGTTTCTTGCTCTTGTGAATGTTCTTGGTGGGGTTGCTTCGGTAGCAATAAACACCAAAGATGAGCAAGAGCACACTGCCGCTTATCTGGAGCAGGAATTTGTTTTGGGCGTTGCTGATGAAGTTCATGACAAAGCTCATGCCCAGTCCGGTGAAGAGCGCATAGATAATGTCGCTTACCACGGCACCTATGCCGGTCACAAAGCCGTACCAACGGCCTTTGTTCAGCGTGCGCTGTATGCAGAGCACGCCTACCGGTCCCATTGGGGCAGAAGCGAATATACCGATAAGCAAGCCTTTGACGATAAAATCTAATATATCTAATTGAATTGGAAATCCCATAACGGATGCAAAATTGCGAAAAATAGTTGATATGAGCAAATTATAGGTAATAAACTTTGTCAACCTACTTATTTTTAATAACTTTGTGCAGTTGATAAATTACCAATACTTAAAATCATTCTGATCATGGAAACTCAGCAAATCGTGAAGCCGTATGTAATCGGTTTGGACTTGGGCGGAACTAATTCCGTATTTGGTATAGTGGATAGCAGAGGTGATATCAAAGCATCTACCGCAGTCAAGACCCAAGCGTATGATAATGTGGACGATTATGTCAAGGCTTCTGTTGAAGCCCTTTCTACAATTATTGACGTGGTAGGAGGAATTGACTTGATAAAGGGTATGGGCATTGGTGCACCCAATGCCAACTTCTATGAGGGGACCATTGAGTATGCTCCCAACATTGCATGGGCACACTCTTCCAAGGTTCCTTTGGCACAGATGTTTGAAGATGCGCTGGGCATACCTGTTGCCATTACCAATGATGCTAATGCTGCAACTGTGGGCGAGATGACCTATGGTGTGGCCCGGGGCATGAAGAATTTTATCATGATAACTCTTGGAACGGGCGTAGGGTCAGGCATTGTTGTCAACGGACAACTTGTTTACGGCTGCGACGGATTTGCAGGGGAATTGGGTCATGTCATCATGAAGCGTGAGAATGGACGCCTTTGCGGCTGTGGCAGAAAAGGGTGCTTGGAGACTTATTGTTCTGCTACGGGAGTGGCACGTACGGCCCGTGAAATGCTTGCCAATAGTGATGCCCCGTCGTTGTTGCGTGAACTCAAGGCGGAAGACATAACCTCGCTCGATGTTTCCATAGCTGCCAACAAGGGTGACAAGCTGGCGCTTGATGTGTATGCTTTTACCGGTGAAATGCTTGGAGAGGCGTGTGCCGACTTTGCTGCTTTCTCGTCGCCAGAGGCTTTCGTCTTCTTTGGCGGACTGGTCAAGGCTGGTGATCTCATCATGAAACCTATCCGTGAAAGCTACGAACGAAATGTGTTCCATGCCTTCAAAGGCAAGGCGCAGTTCCTCGTTTCTTCGCTCGACGGCAGTACGGCTGCCGTACTCGGTGCAAGTGCCATTGGTTGGGAAATCAAGAAATAACCTTGTGGCGTAGCGTTACGCCTATCTGATATTGACATTTTTATCTTGGCACCACATACAAAGTGGTGCCAAGACTTATTACTAATAACTACTAATCATAAACGTTTAAACCTATGAAGAATTTATTAATCTTTTTGTTCCTGTTCATGACTTGTGGCATTTGGGCTTCTGCACAAACTTATCGGGTGGAATCTCTGAGCGGGATTTCAACAGACGTTTACCATGCGAAAGTGTAGAACGAAAAAAGCAAGGTTCCTGCTTATAAGATCACTGAGCGTGCAGGATTTTCGCTTGCCAACGGCGACACCATCAAGGCTATTGGCTAAGTGTCAGGTTGTAACAGTATGCTTACAGGCTATACCATACCATGTCACAAATTGTGTTCGTGAAGGACGGCTCTTTGTATTGTGTCAGCAAGGAAAACGTGGTTCCCCTTTCCGGCGAATGGAAGAACGACAAGTATGTCAGGGGATATGAAAAACTGCACAACGGATCTGGACGCTTCTTCATGTCCTACACGCCCTACTTAATCATCGTCTTGTTGTTGTTGGGTGTGATGGTGCTTAACGGACTCGCCTTGAAACGGCCGGCTCTTCTTCGCTTGGCACGTATAGGCATCCCTTTGTTCATATTGCTGGGGTCTTTGTTGGAAGTTTGGGCTTATATGGTGTTGGGCACGAATTGTTTTTGGTGGTGTGACAAAAACCATTACGGATTTTGGGGCTCTTTGGTTCGTATTGTTCCTTTTGCATTGATTGTGGCTTACCAGTTGTTCTGTATAAAACTGTACGAACCCGTACTTTTCGGCAGTGAGCGTAAGGCTCATGACAATGGTGGCATTTCTGTGAAACCTGCTTTCATTAGCCTTTTGGTTACCCTTCCTGTCATTGTCCTGACTGTCCTACTGGTCTACCTGACTGATATTCACAAGGCTTTTTGGGGCGATTGGCTGATAATTGCCAGCGTCTTTATCTCTGTTGTCATCGGTTTTGTCGTGACGTGGACCCAAAACAGCAAACGCTTGTCGAATGTGTCGCTGGGCCTGTTCGTTTCCCTCTTCCCTTTCGTTTACGCCATTGGCTGTATTGTAGCTGTTTGGGGACTTGTTGTGGTGGTGCTTAAACTGTTCATACAATTGCTTCTTGTCGGAGCGGTCATAGCCGCGTCTATGTTTTTCATGGTCTCTAAGGGCCATGGAGGCGGCGGAGGTTCTTCCATGCTGTTCTATGACAAAGAAGGACATGGACACCGAACTTATGACTTCAAACAGAGAGCGGATGTGAAGATAGACCATAAACGGCGGGATGAAAACAGTGAACTGTAGACCGCCTTCCATATAACGACAAAGGAGACTTTCGGGTGAAGGTCTCCTTTGCAGTATAGGTGAACAATAGACTCTTCCGGAATTTGAAGTGACATCAGAATCGGGATGTAAGCCACTTCCGGACGGAATATGCGCAACAAACAGCCCAATTGCTGCTTGTTAATGGCTGACTAATGATGCATTAGTGACAGGTTAAAGATGCATTAGTGACATACTTGGACTCGGTCCAACAACCTGGGCACTCATTGCCATTGCCGTGGGCAATGGCAATGAGTGCCCAAACGGCGGGACATATTTTGGGCATTTCGCTTGAATTTGATAAGTGACGAATTGGTGATAGAAGTGATAGATGTTAACCCAACTATCACTCATCTATCACTCTGTATATCGTGCTTACAATCAGTTAAATATTGTCAGATATCAAGAAAAGTGATAGATGGTGGCGAGAAAATGAAAAACTTTTCCTGCGCGCGTGCGCGCGTAAAGCGCACATCAATATCAAGCAAGGAGGCGTGATCACAACTCCAAGCTATGGTTTGACTTTCTGTCCGTTTGGCCTAATTTTGGAAACTTCGGTAGAGCAATCAGTCTGCCGAGAAGTCTGCCACCATTTTGCGGTAGGTCTCATAAAGTCGTGTGCGGGTGATGTAGCCAATGAGGTGCCTTTGCTCGTTTAGAACCGGTAGCATTACAGCCCCTGTTTTGTCGAAAGTTTTCATCACGCTTTCCATGGAATCGTCTACACCGAGCACGGCTGGAGGCTGCGACATGATTTGTTTCACCGTGAAGTGGTGGTATAGTTCTGTGCGGAAAACAACATGGCGAATCTTGGCAAAGTCTATTTCACCCAACAGATTGCCTGCATCATCGGTAACGGGCAGGATGGTGCCGCGAGTACGACTGATGATGTGCACGAGCTTGCCAAGTTCCACATCAGTGCTCACAGACGTGTAGTCTCTGTCGATGAGGCTGTCCAGGCTCATCAGGGTGAGCACGGAACGGTCTGTGTGGTGAGTGAGCAATTTTCCCTCACGTGCCAGTCGCATGCTGTAGATGCTGTGCGGTTCGAAGATGCTGATGGTGAGATATGAGCAGATGCACACAATGATGAGCGGCATGAACAGATTGTAGCCGCCTGTGATTTCTGCTATAAGGAAGATACCTGTCAGAGGTGCATGCATCACGCCAGCCAATACGCCAGCCATACCGAGCATGGCAAAGTTCTTCTCAGGCACGTAAACGCCGAACTCCTCCATGTTCCAAATGCGCGCGAAGAGGAATCCCGCAAAGCCACCGATGAACAGCGAGGGTGCGAATGTTCCGCCACATCCGCCACCACCGTTTGTTGCCGATGTGGCAAACACCTTGGTGAGGAGCACCATGCCTACGTAGGGCACCAGCAGGCTGCTGTTGCCGTAGAACAGTGAATTGTTGAGTATAGCGTCCCAGTCGGTTTGGGTCTTGCCGTTGAGCAGAATGTTCAGGCTGGAGTATCCTTCACCATAGAGTGCAGGGAAAAGGAAAATGAGCGAACTTAGCATGGCACCGCCAAAGAGGAACTTGGCCATCGGCATGTTCTTCATCTTGCCGAACACTCCCTCGCATGAGGTCATGGTGCGCATGAAGTAAAGACTGGTCAGTCCGCAGAACACGCCGAGCATTATCGTTGCCGGCACACGCTCCAACTGCCAGGGCGCATCGAGATGAAACTGGAACAGCGACTGGCTTCCTACAAAAATATAGGAAAAACACGTGGCGGTGACGCTTGCCGTCATGATGGGCAAGAGGGAAGCCATGGTCAGGTCGACCATCAGCACTTCAAGCGTGAACACCAGTCCGGCTATGGGGGCCTTGAAGATGGCAGACACGGCTGCTGCCGCACCGCATCCCACAAGTAGCATCATGGTTTTGGCATCCATCTTGAACAATCGTCCCAAGTTGCTTCCGATGGCAGATCCCGTGAGTACGATAGGAGCTTCGGCACCCACAGAGCCACCAAACCCGATGGTTATGGCAGAGGCTATGACCGAACTCCAGCAGTTGTGTCCGCGCAACCGGCTGCGGCTGGTGCTGATGGCATAGAGTACACGGGTGATTCCGTGCGAGATGTTGTCCTTGACCACATAGCGCACAAAGAGTGAGGTGAGATAGATGCCCACCACAGGGAATACAAGATAAAGCCAGTTGAAGGAGTGAATGTTGAATCCGGCGGTGAGAAGAAGTTGTATCTGTGCGATAATCCAGTGCAGGATAAATGCAGCCACTGCAGAGAAAAAGCCCACGATGAAACTCAGCACGAGCGTCATCTGCTTGTCGGTGACGTGTTGTTCGCGCCATTGCAGCAACCGGTCGAACCAACCGGTTTGTGTCGATGTGTCTATAGCTTCTGTGCGGCTCATTTCCTGATAATCTTCACCTGTCCGTCTTCGTTGAGCTTGATGATGCTTGAGGGTGTGTGGGGCTTGTGCTCTTGGCGGCGGCTCCAGCAAACATAGTCCACGGCATTGAGGATTTCCTCGCTAATGTCGCAATAGTTGGATGCAGCCGGTTCACCGCTGATGTTGGCACTGGTAGACACGATTGCCTTTTGGAAACGATAGCACAGTTCCTTGGAGAAAGGCTCCTGGGTGATGCGTATGGCGATGCTTCCGTCTTCCGCAATGAGGTTAGGTGCCAGGTTGACGGCTCCGTCAAGAATGATCGTGGTGGGCTTGACGGCACAGTCGAAGAGTTGCCAAGCCACGTCGGGCACGTTTCTCACATATCGTTGCAGTCTGTGGTCGCTGTCTACCAGGCAGATGAGTGCCTTGGAGTCGTCACGGTGCTTGATTTCATACACTTTCTTGACTGCATCCGGATTGGTGGCATCGCAGCCAATGCCCCATACGGTGTCAGTGGGGTAGAGGATGACGCCGCCTTTTCTCATCACTTCCACGGCGTTCTTGATATCTTGTTCTCTTGTCATGATAACGATTCTTTATTGGTTGTCTTGGTGCTTAATCTTGAGTGGGGCAGATTCGCAGGCCCGTGGCGTGAAGTCCGTTGACAAATGAGCGTGCATCCATGCGCTTCTTGCCTGCCAATTGCAGTTCTTCAATCTGTAGCCATTGGTCAGCGGCAGCCATCCACATTCTACCGTTTTCTGTCAGTATGTCGCCCGTAGAGGCGTTTGCAATATCCTTTCCGGTCTTGGTGGTCTTGAATATCTTGAGCACGGCGGGCTTCATGCCTTCACCCTCAATGGTGGTCCATGCGCCAGGGTACGGACTCAGTCCGCGCACGAAGTCGTAGACGCGCTTAGCTGTTTGGTTCCAGTCTATGCGGCATGTCTCCTTGAAAATCTTGGGAGCCACGGGCAGGTTGTCGCTCTCCTCCTGGGGAATGGACGGAGCCGTTCCATCGCCTTCGATAATCTTTTCGATGGTCTTCAGGCAGATGTCGGCACCGAGATGCATCAGTCTGTCGTAGACATATTCCACATTGGCATCGTCTGGAATGTTCATGCGTTCGTTCATGATGATGCGTCCTGTGTCGATGTCATGATCCAGGAAGAAGGTTGTCACACCCGTTTCTGTTTCGCCATTGATGACAGCCCAGTTGATGGGAGCTGCACCGCGGTATTTAGGCAACAGGGCGGCATGCACATTAAATGTGCCGTATTGGGGCATGCCCCATACCACTTCGGGCAGCATGCGGAACGCCACGACTACTTGGAGGTTGGCGCCCCAAGCTTCAAGTTGCTCGAGAAAAACAGAATCTTTCATCTTCACGGGTTGCAAAACGGGTAACCCGTGGTTCAGGGCATATTGTTTCACCTCGCTTTGGTGAAGCACACTGCCGTGTCTTCCCACGGGCTTGTCTGGCTGTGTCACCACACCCACTACATTATAATTGTTTTCAACCAGTGCTTTCAGTGTTTCAACGGCAAACTCTGGCGTACCCATAAATACTATCTTGAGGTCTTCTTTCTTCATACCTTAATTTTCTTTACGAGCACAAAGGTAGTGCAAAAATCTGAGTATGCGAAGAGATAAACCTGAATTTTTTGTCACGATTGGGCAATCTGTGTCATGACTTCGTTTGCGTCGGCTCTTAAAATGATGCACTGCACTTATTCTTTTCCCTCATTCTTTCTGTCGTTGTCGATATTTATGCGTAACTTTGGAATACTTTTCTTAGTGCCTTATACAAAGGACTTTGGGAAAATTACCCAATTTTGAGGTAATGACTTGGCAACTGTGCCATTTGCTGAGTTTTGCCTTGATTTGCTTACAAGGAACTCTCTCACAAAGGTAATGTAATTTCTCGAACAGACGACAATTTGACTACAATAATTATATCTGTTTATCACTTCTCATCTTTAAGTGCAAGAGCATTTATCTAACCTTATTCTCTCTATATTTCATAATCTTATCATTGTTTTAATAATCATTGATTATTTCATTCATATCATCTACCATTTTAAGGACATTACCATCTTTATCTAAAACAAAAACCTTTTCTTCGACAACATAACCTCCAAAACTATTTTTGGCTCTATACTTATGTAAAGCAAAATAGGTATCATTCTCTTTGTTGTATGTTCCAAAAGCAATCCATTCAATGGCCTCATAACTATCGGGGTCTTTTAGATAATTATGTTTTAGGAAGAATTTCACTCCAACCTTTGCTTCGCTATATGTTAATTCCTGCTTGTCTCCGATATACTGTGAAGAATCCGGTTGTAACAAAAAGTAACCAGCAAATATGATGACAGCTGCTATAACAGCATACATTATCAAATCATACGGTTTGTAATATGGATTTCTAAAAACATTTCCACACGAGGAACACGTAAGTTTCCTATGTAATTCTAAAGACCCTCTAATTTTTATGCGGTTTCCGCATACTGGACAACAACAAACAGGTATTGCTTTTGCTGTATCAACAGATGGTGTCGAATTATTCAACATGTCAGTATCTGGCAAGGATTGGTTGCGCAATGAAGAAAGCCTTTTTCGGAACTCTGAATTAACCTCATTAAAATTCCCTTGTAAATTTAGAGGAGGATTGTATACTTTGATAAGCTCTTTGTCTAAAGAGACGTATTCAGCGTTGGCATAAAAGAAAACCAACAAATTGTTTTCCATCCATTTGGATAATGCTTTTTCATCATCTTCATTGAATTTGGTTTTCCCATTTAGTGGGGCATTTGCATCACGAGGAATTAGTTGATACCCTAATAAACAACCTATAGACTTGCGAAGAGTGGAATTTCCTGCCGTTCCTTTGAAATGTTGATTATAATCCCGTGTGCGTAAACTTTTGCTACTTTTACCAACATAAATTACTTTATATTCTTCTCCTTTGTAATAAAAAAAAGTCATTTGAGGAAGCGAAGGTTCGACATTATTAGGCAAAGAAGAACCTTGCCGTAATACTATGACAGAATTACCAGGAATATCAGGCAACATCTCTCGCTGAGAGTTCAGTGGGTCGAATAGTTCAAATTTAGTGTATGAAATCATTCTTTCTTTAGTTCTACAATTAATTAAACCACGAAGCGTGGGTACTGCAATGCTACGTCTTAGTTCGGAGGTCCTGAGAAACCTTGTGTACAGATGTAGTAATAGCAGCCCACGCTATAGCGTGAGAACCACTATGCTATCCTTGTACACAATTCAGAAATTTCTCAGGTTTCCGCTCTACAAGATAAGCATAACGCTTCTTCTTTTTCTCGTATGTCTTTGGAAAGAGTCACCTCAATCCACTGCAAAAGTACAAAAAGTCCGTGATATGGCATTCAACTATCACGGACTTTATGATGATTTACAAGTTAATACCCCGATTTTGTCTCCTCGTTTGTGGTTTCAGCTTCTCCATAAACTCCTCTTTCTTCCGTCTGAACCAACTGACATGTGAAACTCCGTCTATATGGAGATTATATTTCCCCTCTTTGTCCTCTTTAAGTGAACATACCGTTTTGTCTGCCTTGAAATGTTGGTTGAACTCGCAAGAATAGAGTTCGCCTTTGATGGAAACATCCTTAAACGTGCATAATTTTCGAATGAGGGCATCGCCAAAGTTCAGTGTATCACGCAGGAACTTGATGGTCGGCATCAGCTTCTCAACATATGGGAAATAGTGCTTGACATAATCCACGAACTCGGACAGCTTGCGGTGTCGCTGTTCGTAAGCATCCGTTATCTCCTGTATGTGCTTTGCCTGTTGCTGTTCCCTTTGTTGAGCTTCTTCTTCAAGTTCAAGAATGCGGTCTTGCAAGTCTTCGTTCCTGCGCTCCAATGTCCTGACCTTGTTACTGCCGAAAAGAGAACCGACACTCTCGGCTATGTTAGTGACTGCGGTGGTGGCTGCGCCTTTCAGTTTCTTGGTCTGCACCTCTTTCTTGGCACGTTTGAGCTCCTGCTCTACTTCGGTTTTCTGCTCCTGCAAATCCACCACTTCGAATTTCAAGCTGTCGGCAAGTTTCTGTATGTCCCGATAATACTGCTGCGTGGACTTGTGGCGAGCCTGTGAGCCGTCTATACCACGTTGCAGACCGTACTTTGCCATTGCTATAGCATAACTGTCCTGGTATGATTTCAACTTCAAGCGTGTCATGATGTCATCGGCACACAGGCGGACGGCATTGGCCGGCTTCTTGCGATAGCGTTTCTTCACCTGTTCCTCACGTTTCTTGCGCTTGCGTTCTCCCTTGACAATCGGGGCGAGTGTGATGTGTATGTGTGGCGTTTCCTCGTCCCTGTGCAGGTGCGCTGCCACGATATTCTCCCTGCCGAACAGGTCGGCAAAGTATTTCATATTGTCGGCACACCATTCATCAAGTCTACCCTCCTTTTCGATACGCTTCATATCCTCGTGCGTTCCCGACACGTTGATACGGATTGCCCGAACTTGGTTGTTCCCGATTTTGCGTGTCAGTCCCGCTTCCTCCAATCTTTTCTGAATGGCTGCCGTACGGTCTTTTATTCCATCGGGGTATGTGACGAGTTTTCGGTTAAGGTGTGTGCGTGTGGGGTCTGCGTTCTTCGGTATGATGAAACGCTCGATGTGGGCGGTCGTTCCGCTGTCGGAACCGTGCGCCTTTTCCATGTGTAATACTACGAATCCCATATATAATTCCTTTCTTAGTTCTGCTTGTGAAACATCGTTTGATTATTGCTTATGTACGGCTGTTGCCGTTGGTCTTGGAGAGTCCGGAGAGGTGTAACCTCTTTGGCTTATTGGGGAATTTTCAGCGTTGCCCTGCAATGCGGCTCGGACAAATTCCCTAATAAGCTACGGTATTTTCCATCGGTAAATATCCGTGCCGCTGCAAGCATCCCCTTACATCTTCAGCCCTTTCTTTTTCGGTGGCAGTATCATCCGCCTTGCGGATTGGACCTGCTTCTTCTCCATTATCGGTTTTTCCGATTGGGACACGGGCTTGCCGCACAAGTAATCGTTCAAGTCTTTATGTCCGTTGTAGTTGTCGGAGAAGTCGCGGATACGACCGCTGAACTCTCTCGCCAAGTCCAAGTACGCATTTCTTCCTGCCTCGTCATTGTCAAGCAGGCAGTGGATGCGCTCGTACCTATGCAGCACGTCTATGGCTTTGGAAACATTGGCAACCGAATTAAGGATGACGTAATCCTGCCTGTCAAGGTTGGGCATGGTCGGGCAGTTCTTCATCCGCAACGTGAGGAATGATAGGTAGTCCATCATACCCTCAAACACGAGGCACTTCTCTCTCGGTTCTCCTTGCTGACGAATATGGCTGATGTCCTTCGGTGCGATGCAGCCCTTGAAGAAACGGTTGCGCACTTCATAGCCTCCTGCCACATTCGGGAAGCCGATGGCGAAATAAGGCTTACCATTATGGATGAAGTGCAGTTCCTTACAATCCAATCTTGCTAAATCTGTGTTTATGCCCCTTTCCTGCAAGTAGCGGAGCAATGCCGGATGGATAAGTTCTCCCACCTCCAACTGTTGGAAACTCGGTTCGGTTGCTTGCTGGCGAAAAGAGAAAGATATTGGACGGATGAGCGGTACCCGCTCCGCTATCTTGTTGAGCAGATAAGGTACATGGTCGGTTGCGTATAGTTCCTCTGCCAAAGCAATGATATTGCCGCCTTTTCCGAGTCCGAAATCGTACCACTTGTTAAGCTCGGTGTTTACCTTGAAAGAGGCATCCTTTTCCTCTCTAAACGGTGATTCGTACCAAAGGTTGTTTCCCTGTTGTTTCACGGGCGTATAGCCCAAGCTTTGCAGATAGTCTGCAATGCGTATATTCTTTACTTCCTGTATGTTCATAACTTTCTATGGTTTGATGATGATTGTAAAACAGATGAATTGATGAATGTGTATGCCAAACTATTGGATAGCAGCCTTATACGCTCTCATCATTGTTTCATCAAAGCACTTACCAAAAGAGAAAATCATCATTTGCCTTATTGAGCATTATCTGTCTGACCTGTTTTCTCTTTTCATCAGTAAGTTGTTTTTGATGAGTGTTTGATGAGAAAGTAATCATTTGCATATCAGTACAGTTATATACTTATTCATCATTTCATCAAAATAATCAGAGTGCTGTCAACTGTTCTCTTGTTACGGTATAGAACCGTCCTATTCTCCGTATGGGAGAATAGCGGCACTCTCGGGTATAGTCCACTTGATAGGTGGTGTAAGTAAGTGTATTCGGTGCAGGAGTTAGTTTCCAGCACTCCTGCAATACCTTTCGGACTTGGTGTTTCTCCACCTTTACCTGTGAGTGTACCAGCAAAAGAAGGAGGTCGTTGTAGCAGAACGAAAAAGTGTCCGTACCGACACTATCCATGATGTCAAGGATAAGTTCTTGCATTTCTATCTCCAATCGGTTGCGGTTACTGCGGATAATCTTTTGCAAGGCTTCGGTACGCAGCAAGGATGGTGCAAACCACATACGGCTTTCCTTTTCGGTGGATAGCTGTCTGTGTTGCAGGAAATGGAGAAAGGCGGGTATCTCCGCTTTCAGCTTTTGCAGAAAGTCGGTGTCATCGGACTGCAAGCGGTCTATTTTGCGCACCCAATAGCGTGTTTCCCCTGCATCTATGATTACAGGCAGATACTCGTTGTTGGAGCATAGCACGAACTTGGCAAAGAACGCAATCTCGTCACGGTCTTTGCCTTTGGCTTCCACTTTATAGGATAGGGTTGTACTGAGGTTCTTCAACCTCTCGCTGTCCTCCCTGCGATTGAGCAGCACCTCATCCACCACGATAAGGAGTTTTCCTGCCCAATCGGAATTGAACTGACTGCGGAAATCCTCGTTGGTGTTGAACGTGACATTGTTCTGAAAGAAGGCTTTCAGAAAGTTGAGGAACGTGCTCTTGCCTGTGTTACGTTCCTCCGACACCAGCAGCAGAATAGGCAGTTTCTGTACGGGTTGCAGGTAGAGCAGTTGCAGATAGTCCATTCCCAACTCGTACTGTTCTCCGAAGATGTGCCGTACCAATGATTGGATGTGCGAGAAATCGCCCTCCTTTGGTTGGTGGTCTATCGGCTCATAGAGATTAAGGAACTTACCGACCACGGGACGGTAGCCGATGTGTTCGGGGACGGTACAGAAACCGTCATACTTGGGAACGCTGCCGATGTAGTCCTTGCCATAGTCTTGGCGCAGGGTCTCGTTGTTCCATGCGATACGTTTCTTTACATACCCTCCGTTCAGTCTTGGCTGCTCCACAATCTTGTAGAGCGTTGTTCCCACTCGGATGAACTCTTCTTTTGCCACGCTGCCATCTGATGGCGGCTTGTGGCTGTCTTGTTGTTTGTTAGCTGACATAATCAAATGGTCTTAAGTTTGAAAAATACCAGCTACAAAAGTATAAGCATTTAATGGATAAGTTGTTACGCAATATATAGCAGAATATAGAAAAAAGCCCCTCGGGACAAAAACTTTCAATGGCTGGGCAATGGAATCGGATTGAAAAGACGAAAAAACTCCCGAAAAGCGAATGGTTGCGTTACGCTTTTCGGGAGAAAAATCAGAGTATCTGTCGTGTTGTTGTACTGACTTGCAGATTTACTGACTGCATTACGTCAGTCCCTCATCCAAATCTACGAGAGGTATTTGGACTTGGCTATATCGGCATTGTTCAGCGAAAAGAAGATGGCGTGTTTCTCTTTTCGCAAGTACAACCTTTTCAGAATGACATTGCGTACCTGCTTCGCTCCGAATGTACCGAAGTGGAAAGCGAGGGCGATTATCGTTTCAAGGTTGTAAAACTCCATGCTGCACTTGTCGGATAGGCGTATAATACGTTTTATCTCGTACTCCCTCAATACACCACTCTTACAAAGAGTCTTTATCCCTGCCCGAATGGTCGGGGCGGTGACACCGAACAAATCCAACAGCTCGGATTCGTTCATCCATACATCGGTTGTGTCATTCGGCAAAGTCACATTGCCGAACTCGCTTATGCTTATAATGTTTCTTTCCATAGTCCTATGCCATTGTTGTGTTTCCAAAAGATTGGTTCAGTTTGTCACCGAACATCGTAAGGTCGTGGTCTATTTTCTGCGTGGTTATCTTCGCATAGAGTTGGGTCGTAACGATATTCGTATGCCCCAACACACGGCTGACACTTTCAATCGGCATACCTTTGCTTAGAGCAAGGGTTGCGAACCCATGCCTCGCACAATGGAATGAGATGTCCTTTGTGATTCCGCACTCTTTTATCATCTTCTTCAATGGCTTGCATATAGACCAATAGTTCAGATTCGGGAAAACGGACTTGTCCGTTTGAAACTCCTCGTAACGCTTGATAATCTGCAAAGGGATGTCAAGCAGTTTCACTTGGAACGGGACTTTAGTCTTGTGCCGTTTGGATAATATCCACTTCTCACCGTTCACCTCCACTATATCATCAGTGGTAAGTTCCTTAACATCCACAAATGAAAGTGCGGTGAAGCTGGCAAAAACAAAGATGTCACGGATGTAGGAAAGTTTGGCATCCGCAAATTCGTGTGTCATCAATGTTTTCAGTTCTTCTTCCGTCAGATACTCACGCTCCTTTATATTGGGGCTTATGTGGAATTGGGCAAACGGATTTCTCGGTATCAGCCCGTTGAAGTGTGCACGCATGACCACACCTTTCAGCCACATGCAGTTAGTCCAGATGCTGCCGTTCTGCAGTCCTCTGTCGGTGGAAAGGAAAACGGCAAACTCCTTGATGAAGTCGGGAGTAAGTTCAAGCATAGACAGGTCACTTCGCTTGTAGTTCGCCTTGATGAATGCCGCCACATGGTTTCTTGCACGAACCCTTGCCATGTAAGTCCCTTTTACACGGTCAGTACCCACACGCTTTTGAAATGTGGCATTGTCTTTGTCGAATGCTCCAAGCAATGTCTCATATTCGCTGCCGATTCCTTGATAGGCATTGCGCACCATTTCTGCCGTAACATACGCCTCTCTGTCTGAAATGCGCTGGTAGTGCTTGATGATTTGCGCCTTAATGTTGTCTAAAGCGTGGTTGATGTCCCTCGCTTCAATGCTCTTACCTTTGGCTCGGTTGCCTTTCGCATCCCAAAGCGTTTTCGGAATGGTCTGCTTACAACTGAACTGTGCCACAGAACCGTTGATTGTCACTCGTCCCATGATGGGGACAATACCGTTTTTCTCCTTGCTGCCGTTCACATAGAACAGCACTTTGAATGTACTTCTTGCCATACTCGTTTTTTTGTTTGCAAAGTTAAATATCAACGAGTTAAACCTTGCTACGCAAAACGGTGACAAACGGTGCAATAGCGTCCTACATGTGTTAAATCTTACATCTTCTTGGGTAATGATTTGCAAACCGTTCTCCTGCTATATTCTGCTTTTCCTTGCATTTTCCGCTTTTTCGGTTTGTCCTCATCTGACACCGTAACGACATTGGTACAAAGTCATTTAGCGTCATTTCTCCCATTTTCCGAGGTTATTCCAGCATTTATTCGTAACTTTGCCGCCAATTTCAGAATGTAATGATACACAGATATTTTATCTATTTGACTTTCGATGGCAGCCGCTATCACGGATGGCAGGTGCAGCCTAATGGCATATCGGTTCAGGAAGTACTCGAAACGGCACTGTCCACACTCCTTCGCAAGAAGGTGGAGGTGACGGGAGCTGGCCGCACTGATGCCGGAGTGCATGCCATGACCATGGTGGCGCATTTCGACCATGAAGAGGTGGTAGACTGCCGGCAACTCCATTACAAACTCAACCGCATATTGCCCCGTGATGTGGCCGTCAATGGACTGAAGGAGGTTTCGCCCGAACTTCATGCCCGTTTTTCTGCCGTCAAGCGCACCTATCACTATTATCTTCACACCCGAAAGCTGCCCTTCTGTCAGGGACATTCGGCAGAGATGCGCTACGACTTTGACTTCGATAGAATGAACGAAGCGGCACAGATTCTTCTTTCTGCCCAGGACTTTGCCTCATTCTGCAAGGCAAACTCAGATGCCAAGACCACGCTTTGCCATGTCACTGAAGCTCATTGGGACAGTGTGGGCGACGGGCGCTGGTGCTTCACCATTACAGCCAACAGGTTTCTCCGCAATATGGTGAGAGCGGTGGTGGGCACGTTGGTTGATGTGGGGCGAGGCCGTTGTACCGTGGAAGAGTTCAGACGCATCGTGAAATCGGGCAAGCGCACAGAGGCTGGCGAAAGCGTGCCGGCATGCGGACTCTATCTTTGGAATGTAGAATATCCGGAACAGGAAGATAATAAAGATTAAATTTAGGATACAACTATGATGTGGCTATTGTTAGCTTTTCTCTCAGCTACTTTGCTGGGATTCTATGACTCCTTCAAGAAAGAGTCGCTCAAGGACAATGCGGTCATCCCCGTGTTGTTTCTCAACACATTGTTTTCGTCTCTCATCTTTTTGCCGTTCATCGTGCTCAGTTATCGCACGACGCTACTCGATGGTTCCATCTTTCATGTGGGCAGCGGTGGATGGGAGGTCCACAAGTATATTGTTGGCAAGAGCGTTATCGTTCTCTCCTCTTGGATTTTCGGCTATTTCGGCATGAAGCATCTTCCTCTTACCATTGTGGGCCCTATCAACGCCACCCGGCCGGTGATGGTGCTCGTCGGTGCCCTCTTGGTGTTTGGCGAGCGCCTTAATCTTTATCAGTGGATAGGTGTGGCGCTGGCTGTGGCGTCGTTTTTCATGCTTAGCCGGAGTGGCAGGAAAGAAGGCATTGACTTCAGGCATGACAAGTGGATTTATTTCATTGTCATTGCTGCTGTGCTTGGAGCCGTGAGCGGACTCTACGACAAATATCTCATGGCTCCACGGAGCAACGGAGGTGTCGGACTCGACACCATGATGGTGCAGAGTTGGTACAATATCTACCAGTGTTTCATGATGGGAGTGATGATGGTTGTGCTGTGGTGGCCTAAACGCAAGCGGACAACACCCTTTCGTTGGGATTGGTGTATTGTGCTCATCAGCATCTTTCTCAGTGCCGCAGACTTTGTTTATTTCTATGCCCTCAGTCTTGATGGCGCCATGATTTCCATCGTGTCCATGGTGCGGCGTGGTAGCGTCATTGTTTCGTTTCTCTTCGGGGCCGCCGTGTTTCACGAGAAAAATCTTAAAAGCAAAGTGGTTGACCTGGCGCTTGTCCTGCTGGGCATGGTGTTCCTATGGCTGGGTGGACATTGATGAAAAGTCGTGTAAAGAAGTTCAAACGATGAGAGAAAGGATAAATAATTGCGTTATTTCTTTTTAAATTAAAATATTTGGTGTACTTTTGCAACAAAATTGAAAATACAATTCCAGATTTTATGGCAAATAACATATTCAAAGGACTCGGCATTGCTCTTATCACTCCGTTCACTGCCGACGGTCAAGTAGACTACGATTCACTCAAGCGTATCATCAACTATCAGATTGACAATGGTGCTGATTTCTTCTGCATTCTTGCCACTACCGGTGAGACTCCCTGTTTGACCAAGGCGGAAAAACAGCAAATCAAGCAGACCATTGTCGACACCGTGGCTGGTCGCACTCCCATTCTGATGGGTTGTGGCGGCAACAACACGGCTGCCGTCATTGAGGAAATCAAAACATCCGACTGGAGCGGCATCGACGGTTTGCTCAGCGTTTGCCCTTACTATAACAAACCTTCACAGGAGGGACTTTACCAGCACTTCAAAGCCATTGCGGCGGCTACAACCCTGCCCGTGGTACTCTATAATGTACCGGGCCGTACCGGCATCAACCTCAAGGCCGAAACCACAGTGCGTCTTGCCACCGATTGTGCAAACATCGTGGCCATCAAAGAAGCAAGTGGCAGTTTGGAACAAATCGACGATATCATCAAGAACAAGCCTGCCGATTTCGACGTGATTAGCGGTGACGACGCTCTCACTTTCCCGATGATTGCCTGCGGTGCTGTAGGCGTCATTTCGGTTATAGGAAACGCTTTGCCAAAGGAATTCTCCCGCATGATTCGCTTGGAATTTAATGGCGAATATGAGCCTGCACGGAAGATTCACCATAAGTTTACGGAACTTTACACGTTGCTCTTTGTCGATGGCAATCCTGCTGGTGTAAAGGCATTGCTTAGCGAGATGGGCATGATAGAGAACGTACTCCGTTTGCCATTGGTTCCAACCCGCATTCAGACATTGCATAAGATGGCGGAAATACTTAAAGATTTGAAGATATAAAAGACAGCCTTGGCGCGTCTTGGGAATATCAGGTCTATGGCTGTGTACTACACTCTGTTGAGTGCTGTATGCAGCCTTCTTCTTTATGGATTATTACCGAAAAAGTTTTCTTGTGTTCGATATTCTGTCGTTTTTTGAAAAATGGACGTTCTCTTGTAAGAGCTGCAAAATTAAGGTAAGGGCCAAACGGCTATTACATACTGTTGAGGTTTAGGCGGAAGAAGTTATGAAGGATACTTTTGAGGGGGACAAGATGTGCCGTTGTCTTTCAAGACGTAAGTCTGGAAGGTATTGCTGTCCGGTAACAATAGTTCGTTAAAAATTTGAGATAACGGCTAAGCGGCTTTACGCTGCCCAGTCAAAGAGTTCTTTGACAGTATGACTAATTAACTTTCGGTTCGGTATTCTCCGACA